>NATO01000122.1 GCA_002085385.1 candidate division Zixibacteria bacterium 4484_93 | reverse complement strand
ACTCACGGAACGCCTCTCTGGCGGATTTTACTGCACTGTCCACATCCTCTTTGTCTGACAATGGGAATATACCGACGACCTCATCCCAGTTCGCAGGATTGCGGTTCTCGAATGTCCTGCCGCTTGCTGCCTCACACCACTCACCATCGATAAAGTTGAGATACCTATCTGCCATCTTCACAAACCTCCTTTATAGGAATTTCATTCTCTCAGTGTGCTTGCCGCCGACACGATAACCTATCTCGAGAGCCTTCAGGTTCTTCTTCCTGAAAGCCTCTTTGAAGCTGGTAGTGACCGCTTCCCTCAGAACCTTCTTCCCCAGTATCCCGGTCAGTCCACCGATAAAACCGACAGCGATGATATTAGCAACAATCGGTGTTCCAATCTCGGTTTTGGCAGTCGTTATAAACGGGAACCTTATCGCATTCTTCTCCTTGACCTCCGGGACATATTTCTCATCGACAATGAGAATACCCGCCCCTTTTAGGAGCGGGGTATATTTATAGTATGACTCCTCGTTAAATGCGAGCAGAATGTCGAGTTTTCTTGCCTTGGGGTAGTAAATCTGCTCGTAGTCGCTTATGATAACATCCGAGCGGCTGGCACCTCCTCTTGCTTCGGGCCCATAGCTCTGGGTCTGGACAGCGTTGAGTTTGCCTGTCAGGACCGCCGCCTTTGCAAGTATCATACCGGCGGTTATAAGCCCCTGCCCTCCCGAACCGGCAAGGCGAACTTCCATCTTGAAACTCTCTTTATTCTGCTTGTTTTTATTCATTTCTCCACTCACTCCTTTAGAGAATCTATGAGCTTCTGATATTCGCTGACATACTCCGGCATATCCGGGTCGTCCTTAAAGATACCCACGATATACTTCCCTTCGAGCTCCTCCGGGGATTTCTTGGCGGCTACCTTTATGTCCACAGTGTGTTCTTTCTGCCACAGGAGCATCTCGACAGGGCTTCTCATCTTATTCAGCCTACCGTAGAGAACAGGACATTGTGAGATAACATCGACAAGGGAATACCCTTTGTGCTTGAGTGCTTTCTCGATAATCTTCCCCATCTGTATAATATGATAGACAGCGGTTCTTGCGACAAACGATGCTCCTGCTGCGATACCCAGCTCGACAACATCGAAATCCGGTTCGATATTTCCATACGGTGCTGTGTAGGCAAAAGCTCGTCTCGGTGTCGTCGGTGAATACTGGCCGCCCGTCATACCATAGATGGAGTTGTTGATAAGTATGTGCGTTATATCGATGTTCCTTCGAGCGGCGTGGATAAAGTGGTTTCCACCGATGGCGAGCCCATCGCCGTCGCCTGTAACGACGATAAGTTTCAGATGCGGCTTGGCAAGT
Source organism: candidate division Zixibacteria bacterium 4484_93 (assembly GCA_002085385.1). Taxonomy (GTDB): domain Bacteria; phylum UBP14; class UBA6098; order 4484-93; family 4484-93; genus 4484-93. Next base: position 4,599 of record NATO01000122.1, on the reverse strand, counting down.
TTTATCCCTGTGGCAAAGGCGATTGCCCGTCCGTGTGTCGTGTGCAGGGTGTTGAAATCGACATAGGCAGGCATACGGCTCGAGCAACCGATTCCAGAGACCATAACGACATCGTTTTTGTCGTATCCAAGCGACATAACAGCCCGTATAATTGCTCCCATAATTGTTCCGATACCGCAGCCAGGACACCAAACGGTTGGAAATTTCTTCTTATAGCGAAGATAGTCATAAATCGGGCTCTTTGGTCCCATCATTTCTCCTTACTTCCGTGAACTGCTTTCAGGGAATGAATAATCTCGTCGGGTGTGATGAGCACCCCGTCGTATCGGTTGGCACCGAGGATAGGCAGTTTCCTTGGGCAAGCCTTCTTCACCTCGCGGATGAGCTGTCCCATGTTCATCTCGGCGACAACTATCCCCTCGACATTCCTCGACAGCTCGGCAATCAGTTCATCCGGGAATGGCCATATAGTATAAAGCTGTAGAAGTCCCACTTTCATCCTGTGGTGACGAGCCTCGATAACCGCCTGCTTTGCCGAGCGAGCAGCTGTTCCAAACGCAATGATAAGCCAGATGGCATCATCGGTCATAAACTTCTCGTAGTATGTGAATCTGTCCTTGTGGATAAGTATCTTGTCCCTGAGCTTCTCGGCACTCTTCACTATCTCACTGGAGACCGCTGTGGGGAAACCCATCGGGTCGTGGACAAGTCCCGTTATGTGATAGCGGTATCCATCCCCGAACGCCGGGAAATCGGAGATGCAATCCGGCGTCATCTCGAACCGTTTGAACCAGGCAAACGGCGTCTCCGGTTTTTTCCTGTTGATAACTTCTATCGAATCAGTCGGTGGATAGATAAACTTTTCCCTCATATGTGCAAGTGTCTCGTCCATAAGGAGCACAACAGGTGTCTGGAGGAATTCCGCCGCATTGAAAGCCTTGACGGTGTATTCAAATACCTCCTGAACGGATGATGGCGCAAATGCCACTGCATAGTAGTCTCCATGCGTGCCAAATCCTGCCTGAAGCGTATCCGATTGCGATGTCATTGTCGGTAGCCCTGTCGATGGACCACCTCGCATCACATTAACCACGACTATAGGAGTTTCTGTTATATAGGCAAATCCGATATGTTCCTGCATAAGTGAGAACCCTGGCCCGGAGGTCGCAGTCATAGCCTTTGCCCCTGCGATAGACGCTCCTATAACAGCGGCGAGCGAACCCATCTCATCCTCCATCTGGATGAATTTGCCACCCCGCTTGGGAAGTTCTCTTGCCATAAACTCGGCAATCTCTGTCGATGGTGTTATGGGGTATCCACCGAAGAAGGAGCATCCTGCGGCAAGTGCACCGTATCCACAGGCGATATTACCTTGGACGAGTGCCGGTCTCTCTTTGTTCGGCATATCTACTCTTCTTCCTTTATCTCTGGTCCTTTTATTATGGCGAAGTCCGGGCAGCGGAGCCAGCATTGAGCACATAGAACACACTTGTCCGGAGTAGCCAGATACGGGACACCTCTTTCATCCTCGGCGAGTGCACCTGTCGGGCAGAAAGCGACACATATCCCGCAGCGCTTGCACCACTTCTCAAAAACAACTATTTTCCCCTCGGGGTAGCGAACCTTCGGCTTTTTTGCCGCTGTCTCAGCCATCTTCACCCCTTTATTTTTTGGTCAATCTTCGGACAAAATAACACAAAAATTCCCTCGGTCAATGATTTTCAACCGTTTTTTTCAAAAGTTCTGGTATCCGTGATGGCACAGGTGCGACAGGCACTCCAGCAGACTTGAGAGCCTCTATCTTTTCTATCGCCGTTCCCTCGCTACCTGAAATTATTGCTCCAGCGTGCCCCATTCTCTTTCCCGGCGGAGCGGTCTGACCGGCAATGAAGGCAACAACAGGTTTCCTGAAATCAGACTTTATATACTCTGCCGCATCCTGCTCGTCGGTGCCGCCGATTTCACCTATCAGGACAACAGCTTCTGTCTCGTCGTCTCCTGCGAACATCTCGAGCGCATCGATGAAGTTTGTGCCGATTATCTGGTCGCCGCCTATTCCGACGCAGGTCGACTGCCCGAAACCCGCCTGTGTCAGATTATGAACAACCTCGTATGTCAATGTTCCAGAGCGTGAAACAACACCGACCGCTCCCCTTTTGAATATACCGGATGGCAGTATCCCAACCTTCGATTTCCCCGGTGAGATGACACCCGGGCTGTTCGGTCCAATAAGGGTAACGGAGCCAAGCCTGAGCCACCAGTAGAGTTTCGACATATCGAGCGTGGGAATCCCCTCGGTGATGCAGACAATAGTCTCTATTCCCGCCTCCTTCGCCTCGAATATCGCATCCGTCGGGAGTGACACCGGCAACGACATCTGTTCCGTAGGCAAGCATCTGCTTCGTGTGAAATGAGCCATCACGCCCCGTTATACCCTGAACGAGAAGCTTTGTTCTCTCATCGACTATTATGCTCATCTTCTCTCCTTTCCAACGAGAGCAACTGCACACTTGACAGCCTCATCCATCGAGGTATGAACCTCTATCCCCATAGAGGAAAGTATCTTTCGAGCCTCCTGCTCGTTTGTCCCCGTCAGGCGCACAACCACAGGAGTGCCGATATTTAGCTCCAAAATCGCCTCTTTCAATCCCTCTGCGACATCATCACAACGGGTTATCCCGCCGAATATATTGAAAAGTATCACCTCAACATTTGGGTCGGTTTTTATTATCCTGAGTGCATTCACCACCTTCTTCGGGTTAGACGAGCCACCGATATCGAGGAAGTTAGCCGGCTCTCCACCATAGTATTTTATGACATCCATCGTCGTCATAGCAAGCCCTGCACCGTTGACACAGCAGGCGATATTACCCTCGAGCTTCACATAGGATAGGTTCGACTCTCTTGCAACCCTTTCCTGAGGGGCCTCAATCTCAGGGTCTCGCAATTTTTCAAATTCCGGATGGCGGGAAAGCCCATTATCATCGAGGTTTATCTTGGCATCCACCGCCCAGAAAACACCTTCCTTATCCACAACGAGCGGGTTTATCTCCGCAAGCGAGCAATCGTTCTCGATGAACATTCGATACAACCCGGAGAGAATCGGCATTACCCGTTTCACCTGCTGCCTGTCAGAATAGAGAAACGATGCGAGTTCCCTCGCCTTCGACGGCATAAGCCCAAAGAACGGGTCAACAGGGTATTTGAGAATCTTTTCCGGTGTCTTTCTTGCAATCTGCTCGATATCTATCCCCCCAGCAGGGGAAACCATAAACACCGGCTTCTTCGTTCTTCTATCCATCACCAGTCCGGCATAGGATTCGCTCTCGATATCGACAGCAGAAAGGACCAGCAGCTTACTCACGGTAATATCCTTTATCTTCATTCCAAGGATTGCTTCTGCCTTTTCCCTTGCCTCCTCCGGTGTTCTGGCGAGTTTAATCCCGCCAGCCTTTCCCCTGCCGCCCGCGTGGACCTGAGCCTTTATAACCACCTCAGTCCCGAGCTGCTCTGCTATCCGGTAAGCCTCGTCGGGCGTCTCCGCTACATCACCGGGTTGAACCTTTATACCATATCGTGCAAGAAACTGCTTTGCCTGATACTCGTAAATCTTCATACTCTCTCCTTCTTCATTTTGCTTATATATTCCTCCGCCGCGGACAGGAGAACATCCTCCTTATTTGGTATCTTACCGTCTATTACAAGTGAAAACAGGTGACGAAGCACCTTTCCAACATCCGGACCCTCTGGAATCCGGAAGCGGTTCATAATATCGTCTCCGTTTATAGCAAGCTCCCGAATGCTGAATTCCGGCACGGATTCGATAATATCTTTTGCCCTTTGTTTGAAGTTTGAGAATTCTACCAGTTCTTCATCCATCTTAGGGTATGCTCGTCCTCTCGAAAGGATGTCAGCCTTTCTGAGAGCAAAGAGCCTATCGATTCTTTCGTATCCGACGCGTCTTATGAAGCGTCTCAATCCCCTGTCAGAGAACCGATAGTTGAACATATGGTTCCTGACGAGAACGGAGACATCCTCGATGGTTTTATTGGAGAACCGTAGCCGTTTGAGGATGCTTCTGGTCATTCTCTCGGACAGGACATCGTGCCCATAGAAACGAGCCCTGCCATCCTCTCCGAGCCTGCGGGCTTTCGGCTTGCCAATATCGTGCAGGAGTGCAGCGAGCCTGACAACAACTGTCCTCGGCGCGAAATCTACTGTCTTTATCGAGTGGTAGAAAACATCATACTCGTGGAAGCATCCGGGCTGGGTCACACCATAGCATCGCTCCAGCTCCGGCAGTATCTGTTCAAGAATGCCTGTTTCGTGCATCCTATCAAACACCTGGGAGGGTTTTTGAACCCTCGTTAGAATCCTTTCCAGCTCATCCCTTATTCGCTCGGCTGAGACAAGCTTAATAAGACGGGCTGATTCGTGGATAAGCTCTTCGGTTCTCTCTTCGATTGAAAAGTTAAGCTGTGCCTCAAAGCGAAGGGCACGCATTGTCCTTACAGGGTCATCGGAAAAGCTTTCAGGTGAGGTCGCACGGATAAGTTTTCTTTTGATATCCTTAACCCCACCTGTCGGGTCGAGAAGCGT
>NATO01000024.1 GCA_002085385.1 candidate division Zixibacteria bacterium 4484_93 | reverse complement strand
GCGAATACCTCCCTTAATAATTGCTTAAATCTTTCCAACTCTTCTTGATGGAAAGTAAATACATCTTCATACGCAGCGACCATTCTTTTCAAATCATTTTTTCTTACATACCAGCCAATACCATCAACAAAACCTATAAAATGCGCTTCTGGATAATGTTCTTTGATTAAAGAATCAATTGAAATCTCTGTTTTTGATTTATCGCCCTGACCGGAAGAAGTCGTAACTAAATATGAACATTCAATAATTATTCTGGGATTTTTCTTGTCGGGAATGATAAAGTCCATTGTTCTTTTTGTATCAGGGGCATTGCTTATTAGTTCTCCTAAATCGCCCTTGTCAAATCCAATTTTCATTTCGTCCAGTATATTTTCGATGACTGTTTCAGGATTATTCTCTTTCTTACCAGAATACGACCCTTTTTCTTTGTACCGAATTAATGTATCAATCAACGCATCTATTTCAAAATTTAACTTTGAAATACTTAATTTCTTAAGTTCAAAGAGCGGTAGGGCTTCAGAAAGAATGGGAATTGTAGAACCTTCAAAGAATACATTCACTAAGCCTTTTCTAAAAAACTTGCTTTCTCGTATCTTCTTCAGAATTTTATTATCTGGCCATTCCTCAATATTTTCTTTGTCGTTTATTTCTGCCTCTGTTATCCACTTTTCTTTGTAAATAAGTGCGTTTAACTCAGAATCATCAACTATTCGCATAAATGTTATAAGCCTCTTCAGGCTTTCGTTTGAAAAACCTGTTAATGCAAGTAAAGCCCTCAATCCATTCTCTTTTTTATAGATTAAGTCCTCGAACAGTTCTTTTCGCAAACCTTCATTTTGGATTTGGTTCTTTAAGACAAGCAAGGTCTCCTTAATTGAATTGACATATCCTTCATAAGATTCCTCAAATTTTTTATTGTAAAAATAGAATGTGTTTTTTGTAATAACTATGTTAAATTTCTCTTGAATATTTTTCATCCCCTACACCTCTTTTGAAAGAACAATATATATTCATCCTTCATTGTATTTTGTATTCCCTTTATGGGCTTTAAAATGCTTTTAACCAGCGCTAAATTATGTCTTCTACTATCTTGCCTCCTAATCTTGCGGCTTTTGACAAAATATGCATCTCTATATAGAAATCAAGTGGAAACTTCTTGCTTGACTTTGTGGTTTAAATCCTTTAATTTTTCAAACTTTTATTTTTTAAGATATGGGTAATCTTCGAGCAATCATCGGGCTTGGCAATCCGGGTGCAAGATATGCCAGAACCAGACACAATACAGGTTTTATCGCAGTCGATTTCCTTGCCTCACACTACGGAGCAAATCTTGTGGCAGGCAAGGGGAGGTTTGTGTTTGGCAAAGCTGATATATGCGGCAGGGAAGTATTTTTTGTCAAGCCGACGACATTTGTGAACGAGAGCGGAGTGGCTGTGCTCGATTTCCTGGACTATTTCAAGCTCTCCTGTGAGGATATGCTCGTTATACTGGATGATATGGCGCTTCCTCTGGGAGCATTGCGGCTAAAGATGGCAGGTTCTGACGGTGGACACAACGGGCTTGCATCTGTTATCTATCATCTTGAAACAGAAAATTTCCCCAGATTGAGGGTAGGCATAGGGAAGCCAGGTATCCCTTGGATAGATTATGTCCTGTCGAACTTCACAGAGGAAGAGGAGAAAAAGTTGATGGAGACGGTAGAGAGCCTGCCCGATGTCATCGAGAATATTGTTTTGAAGGGATACGATTATGCTATGACCGTTTTTAACAGGAGAGAAAGGGAGGCGGAATGATTTACATAATCCCTTGTGTGGGGGTTTTCGGTGTGATGGTTGCCCTTGGGATATACTTTTATCTCAAGAAGCTTCCCACCGGGACAGATAAGATGAGAAAGATTGCCGGGCACATAAGGATAGGTGCTTTGGCGTTTCTGAAGCGGGAATACACCATACTTTTTGCTTTCATAGCGGTTGTTTTTGTTCTGCTGAGCTTCGGGATATCTTATAAGATAGCGCTTGCGTTTCTCTTTGGGGCGCTTCTTTCCATATCTGCTGGTTTTCTTGGGATGATGTCGGCGACCGACGCCAATGTCAGGACAGCGGAAGCGGCAAGAAGCTCTGGACGTGCTGGTGCTTTCCAGACTGCCTTCCTCGGGGGAAGCGTTATGGGGCTTGCCGTAGCCTCTCTTGGGCTCTTCGGAACAGGGGTACTATTTATTATCCTTGGCAAGCCGGAGACAGCGTATCTGATAAACGGGTTCGCTATGGGGGCATCGTCGATTGCACTTTTTGCCAGAATTGGCGGGGGTGTCTATACAAAATCTGCCGATGTCGGTGCCGACCTCGTTGGTAAGCTGGAGGAAAATATCCCGGAGGATGACCCACGCAATCCAGCGACCATTGCCGATAATGTCGGTGATAATGTCGGTGATATCGCTGGTATGGGTGCAGACATATTCGAGAGTTATGTCGGTGCGATGATAGCGACATTATCCATTGCCACAACGCAGGCTCTCGGTGCATCCTATATGGTGTTACCGTTTGCCGTAGCAACTGTGGGACTTGTTGCATCGCTTCTCGGAATAGTCTCTGTCAGGGTGTTCGGGAAGGAGCACCCGCAGGCTGCCCTGAACAACTCGACATATGTGGCGAGTGCACTGCTTTTTATATTATCATATTTTCTGATAAGAGGATTGGGGGTGAATATCGGTGTTTTCTGGGCAATGCTTGTCGGGAACCTCGTCGGTATAGGAATCGGGCTTATAACAGAGTTTTATACATCAGGCAGTCCGATACTGCGGATTGCCCACTCGAGCGAGACGGGCGCCGCGACCAACATCATAACCGGACTTGCCATCGCGATGGAAAGCACCATCTTGCCCGTTATCGTTATATGCATCGGCATATTCCTTTCCCACCATTTTGCCGGGCTTTATGGCATAGGTATATCGGCTGTCGGGATGCTTGCAACTGTTGGTATAACTATGTCTGTCGATGCTTATGGTCCGGTAGCCGACAACGCAGGTGGCATCTCGCAGATGTCCGGGCTTGGTGATGATGTCAGGGAGATAACCGACGGTCTCGATGCCCTCGGCAATACGACGGCAGCTATCGGTAAAGGTTTTGCTATAGGCTCTGCTGCACTGACTGCTCTTGCCCTTTTCTCTGCGTATTCCTCGGCAGCCCATCTTAGTGTTGTCAATCTGACGACCGCGAGGGTTGTCATAGGGCTGTTCATCGGTGCTGCTGTTCCGTTCATCGTTGGGTCGATGACGATGCGCTCGGTCGGGAAAGCAGCATTCAAGATGGTCGAGGAGGTGAGAAGACAGTTCAGAGAGATAAAGGGACTGCTCGAGGGAGAAGCGGAGCCTGATACCGCGAGATGTGTTGACATAGCCACAAAGGGTGCACTTACGCAGATGATAGCGCCAAGCTTGATTGCCATACTTACTCCAATCGTTGTTGGTTTTGTCTTGGGTGCCGAGGCTCTCGGTGGTACGCTTGCTGGAGCGACGCTTGTTGGAGTGTATCTTGCCCTTATGATGGCGAACGGTGGCGGAGCCTGGGACAACGCCAAGAAGTTTATCGAGAGAGGTAACCTGGGAGGGAAAGGCTCACCTGCTCATCAGGCTGCTGTCGTCGGGGATACCGTCGGCGACCCGCTGAAGGATACATCGGGACCATCGATGAACATCCTTATCAAGCTTATGTCGATTGTCTCGCTTATTCTTGCACCGTTTCTCATATAGCAAAAGGAGGGAAAGATGAAAAATTTGCTCTGTGGACTCGTTTTTGTTCTTGTTTTGTTTTCTGTGTTGCTTGCCTCGGGGGTAAAATATTCTGCTCCTCGGCTTTATCCACCTGAGCTGTCGGGGTCGAAAAGTAGTATGGTTGCCCTGCCGTATTCTACGAGTTTTGAGACGGCGGCGGAGCGTGCTGACTGGACGGTCTATACACTTGGAAGCAGTGCGGTTTCCTGGAGCGTTGCCGACGATAATGCTGCTACGGGAGAGTATTCCTTTGTTCATTGGTGGAACGCTGCACATCTCGATGGCTGGCTCGTTTCACCACCGCTCGAGCTGCCGGATGGAGTTGATGCCTGCCTGACATTCCAGCAGTATACATTGTGGACATTCGACTACAGATACCACGGTGTTGCAATCTCAAGCGGTTCACCCGACCCCGAGGATGGGGATTTCGTTGAGCTTGCCGAGATAGATTTCTTCTCTGATGAGGAATGGAGCGAGGTTGGACCGATTGATATCACAGGCTATTCAGGCACCATCTATATAGCGTTCCACTATGATGGTACCGATGGCGATGTCTGGTATGTGGATGATGTTTTTGTCGGTGTGCCGCTCGACCATGATATTGCCTGCGAAGGTCTGAGCATAGAAAATCCATTTGTAGAGCCGGATATTCCGCTGACTATATCTGCGACAGTGAGCAACCCAGGGCTTTCAACGGAGAGTTTCTATGCTATAATCGATGTTCAAGAAAACGGTGTCCCTTTCTTTACTGATTCTGTCGAGGTCTCCTCCCTTGCACCGGGAGGTTCGAGGGATGTCGCCTTTTCCTCATTCACACCATCTGCCGGGAATGTTTATCAGGTCTATGTTTTCCCGAGGCTTGAAACGGATGAATATACCGGTAACGACACATCGACTGTCGAGCTCTATGCTTATACAAATCCGATGAGACCGTTGCTTCAAGCGTTTGAATCGGTGTCCTGTCCTTACTGTTCGCGGGCTGCCGAGGGGTTGCGTATGCTGGAGGGGGAATACGACACATCGATTATCATCGCTGTTTATCACTCGACGCTTTCCATCGGTTCCGACCCATTTTACTCCAGCGAGTTCGAGGATGTGGCTGACTACTATGGTGTATCAGGTTTTCCAACCGTCTGGACGAACGGGTCAATCGAGGTAAGCGGTGGTTATCCATCGTCTGAGTCTTATGGACTTCACTACTACGAGAATGCGGTGGAACAGATACTCTCTTTTCGCTCCCCGTTTATCGTCGATATAACCGTCGATACAATCGATATCCTCTCTGCCCGCATATCTGTGGATGTCGAGGTGACAGGTGAGATTCCCGATGATATGGATGCTTACCTCAGACTTGCCGTCATTGAGGATAGTATATCCTACCACTGGGCTCCTGGTTCACCTGCACATGATTATGTTCTTCACTGCGTTCGTTCACTTGTTACACCGACATCATCGGGGGTTCATCTACCTGTTTACCGTGGATACGAGGAGAGCTTTGATTTTGATATAACACTCTCCGGCTCCTGGGATCCGAGCAGACTGTTTGTTTTAGCATACATTCAGGATAACCCGGCGAAGTTTATCTGGCAGGCAAAACAGGCAAAACTCGAACCGTCAACAGGTATGGATGAAAAGGAGAGAACCCCTGTGCTGTCTGTGAACTTCTTCCCGAATCCGTTCAATGCCTGCGGGAGGATATCTGTGAATTCCCCTGAGCCGGGTGAGATTTGCATATACAACATAAAAGGGGAGTCTGTCGATAGGTTTTCCGTTGAGAAGGGAGAGACAAGTATCCACTGGAACGCATCGGGACTTCCGACAGGTCTGTATCTCTATCGCTTCGAGGGGGAAAGCAGCAGTGTATCGGGCAGGGTTATACTTTTGAAGTAGTTTTTGCTTGGATTTGCAGACAATATGGTTATATTTGTCTGACTTTCGGATACTAATTTAAAGGAGAGAAGATGAAAAAGCTATTGCTTTTGGTTGTCGGATTGGTTCTTCTGCTTTCTTTGGCTGTTTTTGCCGGTGATAATGATAAGGTGGTGGCAACGGTGAACGGAGAGGAAATAACCAAGGACGATGTTCTCTATGAGGTTTCGCTCTATCCGCTTGACAGAAAGGAGTGGGCTTTCAGCGAGGAGGGGCTCTCGCAGATACTCGATAATATCATAGAGAGGAAATTGCTTGTCAAGGAGGCGAGAGTTCTTTCTCTCGACACGGTGGATGCGGTGAAGCGGGATATTGAGAGGGCGAGAGAGGATATACTCATAAAGCATCTCCTCTCGCCGAAGGTCCAGGCTGCCCTCGCAGGAATATCGGAGGATAAGCTGCGTGCATACTACGACGAGAATGATACACTTTTCATTGAGCCGGAGAAGGTGCATGTGCATTACATCGTCACCGACTCGCTCGAGCTGGCGAAGGAGATTTACAAGAAGCTAAAGGAAGGCGAGAGCTTTGAGTCGCTCGCGAGGAAACATTCGATATCCTCGGAGCGAGACAGAGGCGGCGACGCAGGCTATCTGACTAAGGATATGTTCCGGGATAAGAATCTGGCTGATACTGCCTTTTCGCTTAAGCTGGGAGAGATAAGCGATATTATCACATCTGATGGGCTTCACTACATTATGAAGGTCACAGACAAAATCCCGTCGTATAAGCCCGATTTTGACGATATTAAGGATAATCTCTCCCGGAAAGTAGCCGCTGACCTGCAGAATAAGGTTGTGAATGACTACAAATCGGAGTTGAGGAAGAAAGCGAAGATATCGATTGATAACTCCGTTCTTTATTCTATCCAGCCAAAGACACTGAAGCCGGTTGAGCCGACAGAGAAATGAGGGTAGCGGTCTATTCCGGGACATTCGACCCGGTAACACTGGGGCATCTCGACCTGGTGTCGAGGGCTACGAGGCTTTTTGATTCGGTTGTCGTTGCAATTGGTATTAGTCCGAGGAAGAAGCCCCTTTTCTCACTCGAGGATAGGCTGTATATGCTTCAGGAGGCGACTGCCCACTATCGCGGGGTGAGCATCGACCATTACGAGGGGTTGCTTGCAGCATACGCACGGAGGATAAAGGCAACGGCAATAATCAGAGGGCTTCGGGCGGTGTCGGACTTCGAGTATGAACTGCAGATGGCTCTGGCAAATAGGAAGCTCTTCCACGAGGCAGAAACGATATTCCTTATGCCAAGCGAGAAATTTACATACCTTAACTCGACGCTTGTGAAGGATATTCTCCTATCCGGTGGAGAGATATCTTCGTTTGTGCCGCCGGTTGTAATCGAGGTAGCAAAGAAGCGTGGGCTTATTTAGACCCTCTTATGGAAAAAATAGGTTTCACCACAACGATACCGGTGGAGGTCGTTCTGTCCGCGGGATACCAGCCTGTTGACCTAAACAATGTCTTTATTACATCACAGGAGCGTGAGGACTTTATCCAGATTGCCCGATTTGCAGGCTATCCGAGAAATATCTGCGAGTGGATAAAAGGGCTGTTCGGAGCTGTTGTCTCATCCGGCGATATCAAGAAGGTTGTCGCCGTCACGAGAGGTGACTGCTCCAATACACAGGCTCTTATGGAAACGCTCGAGGCGAGAGGAATCGATATTATTCCGTTTGAGTTCCCATACAACAGGAAGCCCCATATCCTCAGGGAGCATATAATTGAGTTTGCAAATACAGTTGGAACGACACTCGACGCCGCAGAAAAGAAAAGGGAAGAGCTTTTGCCCATAAGGAGAAAACTTCAGGAGCTTGACCGCCTGACATATGAGGAGTACAGGGTCTCAGGCGGAGAAAACCACCTCTGGCTCGTTTCATCATCAGATTTTAACGGCAACCCGGAGAGATTCTCTTCTAATCTCGATGAGTTCCTTCTGGAAGCAAAGGATAGAGAGCCTGTCTATAAGCGGTTTGTCCTGCTTGGATACATCGGTGTCCCACCGATATTCGATGACCTCTACGATGTGATAGAGCAGTACGGTGGAACGGTTATCTTCAACGAAACACAGCGTCAGTTCGCCTTTCCATACGAGGTGGATAATATTGTTGAGCAGTATTTACAATATACCTATCCGTATTCGGTTTTCTTCAGGCTCAACGATATAAAGAAAGAGATAAAGAGAAGGCATATCCGGGGTGTAATACATTATGTTCAGTCGTTCTGTTTCCGCCAGATTGAGGATGTAATTATAAGGGAGTCTCTCGATGTCCCGATACTCACACTCGAGGGTGGTGAAGCTTTCTGTGTGGATGAGCGGACAAAGATAAGGATACAGGCGTTCATCAAGATGCTAAAATGATACAACTGGGGTTCGACATAGGCAGCAGGGCGGTTAAGCTTGTATCGAACGAGGATGGGAAGCTGTCTGGTTTCCTGATGTTCGATACGATAAAATTTTACAGGGAATATGGAACGAGAGGAGGCGATGGATTTCGTGTGGATATTGCCAGGCTGGGGATAGACAGGTTCGACAGGATTGTCTCGACAGGATATGGTAGAGAGAATGTAAAACTTGCTGGAACGGTAGTCATCCCAGAGACAGAGGCTCATACGATTGGGGCAGCTTATCAGGCTGCTCTTTCTGATTTTGTCCTCCTCGACCTCGGTGGGCAGGACTCGAAGGTTGTGCTCGTGAAGGGTGGCAATGTAATGGATTTCTATATGAACGACAGATGTGCTGCATCCACAGGGAGATTCCTTGAGAACAGTGCAAAGGTTCTGGGGCTCAGCCTCGATGAGCTGTCCGGTTTCTGGGAAGAGCCTGAGAAGCTCGCATCCACCTGTGCGATATTTGCTGAGAGCGAACTCATCGGGAAGATTGCGTCGGGGGTCGCAATCAAGCGGCTTGCAGCAGGTGTTAACCATTCCGTTATAGCGAGATTTCTGCCGTTTTTGAAGCGGTTTGATGAGAAGAAACTCGTCGTCGTTGGCGGTGTCGCTAAGAACCACGCTGTTGTGCACATATTGAAGGATATGGGATACGATGTTGTTATCCCACGGTATCCGCAGTTCAACGGTGCAATCGGCTGCGCCATCTGGGGAATATGCTGAACATTCTTTTCATATCATTCTTCTTCCCGCCGATGGGTGGGACAGGCATTCTCAGGGCAGCGAAGCTCGTAAAGTATCTCCAGCAATTTGGAATAAAACCTTATGTTGTTGCGGCGAAGCCAAATGGATTTCCCTGGATAGACCACTCGTTCGATAATGATATAAAGGATGCAGTTGTTCTGAGGACCAAAACCCCTTCATTTTTCCCTGTTGGAGGTGCTGGCAAGGGAACGAACTTTTTTCCGGCGAGCGACTATATATTCCTTCCGGATAACAAGCTCTGGTGGATGCCGTATCTTTATTCGGCTGCAATGAGGCTTGCAACTGCTGTCAGGTTCGATGCCGTGTTTGTTGAGCTTCCGACATTCTCGAGCCTGCTTGTTGGCAGAAAGATAGCAAAGAAACTCGGCATCCCGTATTTTGCAGATTTCCGTGATTCCTGGTGCCAGAACCCTGCGAGACCACATCTGCCAGCTCCTCACAGAAGATACAACAGATACCTCGAGGCAACTGCCCTCTCCGATGTCGAGTATGTGTTCACCGTGAATGATAGCATAAGGGAGGAGCTTTTACTTCACCACAGGCATCTTGATGGAAGAATAGCAACAGTCTACGGTGGATTCGACAAAGAAGAGATTGTAAAAACTGTCAGGGAAAATGATAGGATGAGTATAGCCTATCTCGGCACGGTTTATCGGCGGTTTCGCTCACCTTATCCGTTTCTTCTTGCGTTTTCAGGGGTTGCAAGAAATAATCGGGAGTTCAGGGAAAAGGTAATATTGCGCTTTGTCGGGCGGTATCCAGAGGTTCTCCTTAAATGGATAGATGAGCTTGAAATAGCAGATGTAGTTGATGTTATAGACTACCTCCCACACGGTGAGGCTGTTCGTTTCGGGATGGGTTCTGATATATTGCTCTTTCTCCTCGACCCGCTCACAGCTTCATACGGGCAGACATCAGGAAAACTCTTTGAATACCTCGGTATGGGGAAACCTATCTTCGCTGTTGTGCCACAGCTCTCCGAGGCAGCAGATATAATAAAAAGATTCAATGCCGGGTTTGTTGCATCCCCACAGATGATAGCTGAGATTGAAAGAGCTCTTTTGGACTTGTTCTCATTATGGGAAAGAGGAAAACTTCCTGAGAAGCTGGGTGGACACGAGGATTTCCAGTATCCGAACAATGTGGAGAAGATAACTGAGATAATTAAGCAGAAAATATGAGACTAACCTGACATTACTTGACCTCTCGGATACTCCAGACCTTCTCTCTTATCTCCTGCATCTCCAGTTTGTACTGGTCGACGATAGCCTCGGCAAGGTCGAAAGGGTCAATTCCGAGTTCAGCCAGCCCCACAGCAGGTTGTGTGGTGCCTGTCGGGTCTATGTTTATCCCAAGATGTATCTTGGTCGATACAGGTGTCTTGGCAACGGCTGTTACGGTCAGCTTACGGTTGTCGAGGAAGAGGTCGTCGTGCCAGCGGATTATCTCGAGGCTCGGGTCAACACGATGCTCCAGCTTCTCCCCTGCTATCAGAACCAGAAGATACTGCCTCAATACAGCCATCTCAAGATAAGGCTGGAACTGCTCGGCAACGAAATGGAGCATATCCTCTGCACAGAGACAGGGTCCTTTTTTCCGCTTGCGCAGGTCCATAAAATCCTGCTCCGGGATATTGCATTTGCCGTGAAATGCAACGATGGAGTCCCCTAAAATATCGAATTTCTCCTGAGCCCAGTGCGGTCTCATCGCAGAAGCATCAAACTCAATCGGCTCCCTGATTATGAGTGATTTCATTTCACTTCTTCTCCCTACTCCCTCTTTTTATAGCTATCGTTATGCACCATATAGCTCCTCCGTAGAGAACAGCACAACCGAAAGCGAGCATTATCCAGGCTGAAACTGGCATCATTTTACCTCCTTCCCACGCAGCTTTCCGAGAATGAAAGCCAGTATGATGATAAGTGCCACCAGAAGCCAGCCACCGACAAATGTTGACCAGAAGGGATAATTTTCATAAGGCTTTTTTATCTCCGTTATGATGTTGAGAACTATGACAATCGTGAGGACAAGCGGGGTTATGAACCTTATCATAACATTCCACCATTTGCCGATAGAAAAGTCAGAGACGGAATTTATGTCCCGACGGAAACTGTCTGTTGTGAAGAAATATCCGATAACAAGGCACTCTGCGAGTCCGACAGGTGCAAGCCCGAAATTGTTCATCCAGTGGTCAACTATGTCGAGCCAGTATAGCCCTGCCTGCGTTGTGTAGATTATCCCGATAAGACAGACTATCGCTGAATACCCGATTATGATTGCCTGCTTGTTTGCAATCCTGAACTTGTCCTGAATACCTGCCACAACCCCCTCGACTATCGAGAAGGCAGAATCTATTCCGAGGGTCAAAAGCATAAGGAAGAATACTACACCGAACGCTCCTCTTGCAATGGGCATCTTGGCAATCGCCGCCGGGTAGACAACAAATGCGAGTCCCGGTCCAGCGGATACAACCTGAGATATATCTGTCTGTGTGGCAAACGCAAAGAAACCGAGAACAGAGAACACGGCGAACCCAGCAAGATACGATATTCCCGCATTGATAA
>NATO01000023.1 GCA_002085385.1 candidate division Zixibacteria bacterium 4484_93 | reverse complement strand
CCATAAACAGCTGAGGTAAGCGCAACGAGAATACTGTCACCATCGGGGTCATCGACACGGTAACAGACAAGGATTATATCCTGCCCATCACGGAGCGTCTCTTGATAGAACCAGACTGTATCGAGCGTCGGGCAGGCACCGTAGAGAAGAGTCGGAATAAAAAGGAACAATAGAATAAGTAGATATTTCATTACCCTCAAAATTTATCTACATTTTCAAGAAAGTCAATAAGGATAAAACAAACCAAACAGCTTGACTTTTTGTCATTTCGTTTTTATCTTGAGGAGTTTTTAATAAAAGCAGCAAGAAAAGGGAAATAAGCGAGTAGCGAAATTCTAAACAAAAAATAAAACAGGAGGAAAAATGGACGCAGGAAAACTTCTGAAGTATCGCCCGGAGAATGTGAACAGACTGCTCGGTGGCAGTCCATATCTGCTGCTGAACTCACGCCCGATATTCTCCGCTATCATCGATGAGAAGGTTATGCTCATGGCATGCAACGCAAGGATACGGCATGTCATACCGGGGATTATGAAAGCTGCGATGGAAACAGACGCTGTCGTGGGGTTCGAGCTGGCAAGAAGCGAGGGAGACACAAAGGGCGGATATACCGGGCAGACACCGAAGATGTATTTCGAGACCATAATAGAATATGCCGAGATGTTGAACTTCGACAAGCCGTTCTTCATCCACGGTGACCACACGAGTGTCAAGGATACAAGCGATGAGGAGTTCAACGCTGCACGCGAGCTTATCCTTGCCGAGATTGAGGCAGGATATACATCGATAGCAATCGATGCGAGCCACAACGAGCTGCCAGACAATACCCGCATAACAAAGCAACTTGCCCATATCATCGAGGATGCGGGGCTTGGACTCGAGGTCGAGGTCGGGGAAATCGCCGGAATGAAGGGTGAGCTTACAACCGTAGAAGAGGCTCTCGAATTTATTACAGCCCTGAAGAACGACGGAATAAATCCGAACCTGCTCGCAATATCAAACGGCAGCAAACACGGGAACTATGCACCGGGCGAGGAGGTGCACATCGACCTGAAGAGAACTAAAGAGGTATTCGAGGCAGTCAGACCATACGGCGTTTCCATCGCTCAGCACGGTATAACAGGAACACCACTTCACCTTATGTGGAAATTCACCGAGAACGGCATCAGAAAAGGTAATGTCGGGACAAACTGGCAGAATATAGCCCACAAACACCTACCAAAAGACCTCTTCGAAGAGATGCAAAAATGGACAAAAGAACACAACGAGAATATCAAAAGGGCAACAAAGGTGTTCAAAGCGGAGATAGACTCCATCCCTCAGAAGAATAAGGACGCCATAGCCGAGGAGGCATACGAGAGCGCAAAGCAGTTTATAAAAGCATTCCGGGCGGAGGGAACAGCAACACTCATAAGAGAGAAACTGTGATGACGGTCAGGGTGAGATTCGCACCATCACCAACAGGGAAACCACATGTCGGCAATATCAGAACAGCTATATTCAACTGGCTCTACGCGCGACACCGCGGTGGGAAATTCATCCTCAGAATCGAGGACACCGACAGGGAACGATACTCCCCCGAAGCACTGAAGAACCTGCTTGAAACCCTGAGATGGTTGAAGCTCGACTGGGACGAGGGACCGGAGGTCGGAGGAGAATACGGACCATACTTCCAGTCGGAGAGGCTCGATATATATCACAGGTATGCCCAGGAACTTGTGGATAACGGATACGCATACTACTGCACCTGCTCGAAGGAGAGGCTCGACAGAATCCGCAAAGAGGCAGAAGCAAAAGGACTACCACCTCGATACGATAGGCATTGCCGTGAACTGGGAATAAAGGGCAATCCAACCGACACCGACAAGGTCATACGGTTTAAGATACCTCTCGAAGGAACAACCACATTCCACGATGAGATAAGAGGCGATATCAGATTCGAGAATAAAAGCTTGGACGATTTTGTCATACTGAAATCGGATGGATTCCCGACATACCATTTCGCCAACATCGTCGACGACCACCTAATGAAGGTAACAGATGTTATGCGTGCCGAGGAGTGGATACCCAGCACAGGTAAACACATTCTTATGTATAGGGCATTTGGCTGGGAACCACCGAGGTTCTGCCATCTACCGATAATACTTGGAGCCGACCGCTCGAAACTCTCAAAGAGGCACGGTGCTGTCGATGTCCTCGAATACCGCAATATGGGCATCCTGCCGGAGGCTCTTCTCAACTTCCTGACACTCATCGGCTGGTCACCTGGAACGGAGCAGGAAATATTCTCAACAGAAGAGCTGATAAGACTGTTCGATAAAGATGGTATAAACCCTGCATCCGGTGTCTTCAATCTGGATAAGCTGGTCTGGATGAACTCAGAATACATCCACAAGATGGACGATGAGAAGCTGCTCGAAAAACTTACCCCTCTTATTCATCAGCGAGGCTGGAGCGGCTTCTCGAGGGAGTATCTAATACACATAGTATCGCTTATGAAAACAAGGATGAGGCTTCTAAACGATTTTGTCGAGCTCGCACCTTATTTCTTCGAGGAACCAACTCAATACGATGAAAAGGGGGTAAGAAAACATTTCAAGAAAGAAGGAGCAAAAAAGAGACTAAATCTGATACTCCGTGCATTTGACAGGCTGGGCAATTTCAATGAGGAAACAACAGAAAAGGCAATAAGAGCCCTTGCAGAGGAAACCGGGACAGCAGCGAAATTCTTCATTCATCCGACAAGGCTCGCTGTCACAGGAATGACATTCGGACCAGGGCTGTTCGAGATACTCGCCACACTCGGCAAGCAAAAGAGCATCTCACGGATAAAAAGAGCAGTCGAGTTCATAGAGAAAAACTGTGAAATTTGTTGACTTATAGCGAATTTTAAGATAAAATATTATGAAAGGAAGAATATGAAAGGGATAATACCGATCATTGTCGCAGCTTCTCTCCTTATTCTCGCCTGTGAGAAGAAGCCAAACAACCCACCGAATGATAATAACCCTCCCGATACAACATCCGGTTTCGAGAACTACCAGTTCGGAACGATTGAGCATATATTCACCCTGACGGATAGCATCTCAACGGGGAAGGATATAAAGGTTTATAATAGCATTGCCTATGTCGCCGACTACAAGCAGATGAAGATATTCGACCTTTCCGAGCCGACCTCTCCCGTTTTCCTCGGGCAATACCCATCCGAGGGGAACCTCTGGGGATATTCGATGGCTCTCGATTACAGGGGGAACAGGGTGTATCTCGTCGACTCCACGCCGAGGTTCTACATCTTTGATGTAAGCGACCCTACATCACCCGAGATGCTATCCCGGCTATCCCTCACAGGCACAATTCTCGATGTTGTTGTCAGCGGGAATTACGCATATATCGCAGCCTACACAAACGGAATCGCCGTCGTGGATATATCCGATGAGACCAGCCCAAACCCATTATCTAATATCGACTGCATATCCTCTGCTATATTCATCGATGGAGACAGGCTCTTCTCCGTCTCAGGGATCGAGGGAGCAGGGGGAAATGCTTTCGACATATCGAATCCATCCTCCCCCGTGCCGCTCTTCGGATTCCGAACCAACGGATACGCCCTCGACATTGCAGTGAAGCTGGGATATATATTTGTTGCGGATGGGGTATTCAGGGCTACGAACATAGGGGCATTCTCTATAAGAGACACCGCAGGAGCCGGGATATTCCTCGACTCACTCGCCAACTCCTGCCAGGGAGTAGCAGTCAACCACAACTTCGTATATCTTGTCGACTGGAACAACGGCTCAAATTCCAACCTGTATGTCTATAATGTCCATAACCCACAGGAGCCTTCCCTCGAATACAGTGGAGAAAACTCCGCATCCGTGAGGGTAACATTCGACCCGATGAACGAAAAATATATATACAGCTCTGGAAGGGGAGGGATAGCCATCTTCTACCATAACTTTCAAGAAGAATGAGGATTAAACTATCGTTATATATCCTGCTTGCTGCCGTTGTCCTGATACTTGTCTACAACATTATTACGGTCTACACGAGTATTCAGGAGGAGACGGTTTCCAGATACACCAGAAATGCTCTATTTTCCATAAAATCGTTCGGTGCCTCTTTTTCTGCCGACATCGACGAAGCAAAGCGTGAAGCGGAACTGCTCGCAAAAACTATCCCTACCGGTGAATTTGACCTGATGTCGCCTATCGTTCATTCCCCCGACATTGTCGATGGGGTCTTCTACTTCGACAGAGCGACAAACAAACTTTACAAGGCAAAAGAGAATGGAAGTATCCCAAAGGATGCCTTTTCAGCAATAGTCAAAACCGCCAGTGCAGGCGGAAAAGGCGAGATTTTCTTCCTACATTTGCCAAACGCGAAGCTGCCTCAACTGACAAGGATATTCCTTGCAAAACCTGTACTCTCCGCAGAAACGGTATCGGGGATAGTTATATTTTCGCTCAATTATGAGTGTCTTGCGAGAAGGTTTTTGACATTTCGAGCGGCAAACAGCGATGGCAAGGGGTATATCCTCGCCGATGATGGTTCTGTTATCTTCGGTGAGAATGCAGGGGCAAACCTTCCATCGGAGCTTCCCGGTCTTTCAGATATTCTTTCGCTCCCATCAGGTGTTGGCGCAACAGATGACATACTCGCTGTCCATACGAACATTCCTCTCACCGGAAAACAGCATTGGAAGCTGCTTCTGCTTGTAAAAAAAGATATGGTGCTCGCAAGCATAACGGGGACCGTTCAAAGACTGATTATAATCTTCCTCGCCGTTCTTTTGATAGTTAGCTTGCTTATCCTGCTCATCCTTCGGGCAGAGTACTTTGAGCGTCTTGACAGGGACGAGTTAAGTTCACTGGGGCTCTTCTCAATGCTTGCAGAGAACCTGCACAGACTAACATCGAGGGATTCACTTCCCAATCTCCTCGATTCACTCGCTCACACGGCAGCGGGGCTACCGGACGCTATCCTATGCTCAATATATTTTCTTTCCTCCCTTCAAGAGATGGAAATAGTAAGCTCGAGAACATCAAGGAGCGATATACCAGAGTTCGCTCTCTCAAGGCTAACAAGCATCTTAAACCGCGATTCTGTGGGCGAATATCTGATGCATTTCAAGAAAGATTTCGAGACCAGCTCCCTGTTCGACATAATCGAGGGCGAAGCGAGAGGGAAAGAGGAGTCAGACTATCTACAGCGTAGAACCGGTGCAAACTCCATTCTTGTGCATCCTATAAAGTCTGGCGAGGATACAATCGGGGTAATGCTTCTTGCCTTCTCTTCACCACCTGGACCCGGCATAAAGGAGGTCATCTTTGAACTGGTGGACCTGACCAGCTTCCTCACCACCCAGATATCGCAACTCGGCGCAAAACAGCCTCCAGAAGGTGAACTGCTCAAAAATCTATCGGGTGTCGGTATCCTGCTTCTGAGCCCACAGGGGAGGATACAATTTGCCAGCGAAGGTGCAGCAAGGATAACGGGAATCGAGCAGGGAAAACTTGTGGGGAAAGCTTACTCGAGCCTGGTCTCACCAGAGGACAAAATGACAGGAAAGGGGTTCGCCGATATATGCTCTGATGCAAGAGAAACAGGGATGCTAACCCTTGTGCAGAACATATACAATGAATCGGGAAGATTTACACCGCAGATTGTATCGATGACCCATCTGATAAAGGATGATAAACCTGCCGGATATATCGTATCGCTGACACCTGCCCCCGAGGAGCTGCTAAAAGAACATAAAGCAGCCGGGCTTGCTCAATCCATCGTAGATTATGCAAATGTCATTATATACGCGCTCGATACGCAGGGAAAGCTGGTCCTCTGGAACAGATACGGCGAGTTCCTGACAGGATTCAAAAAGGAGGAACTGGAGAAAAAAGATTTGCTGGAGATGATAACGGGAAGCGACGAGGAGAAGGAAAAGCTAAAATCGCTTCTGTCCGACAGTCTGGGTAAGAGCTTTGTCTCCAGTGAGTCACCCATCAAAACAAAGGATGGAGTGCAGGTAATTCTCTCATGGAACCATTCGCAGGTGAAGAATCAAGAGGGCGAGGTAGCAGGGATATTCGGTATAGGAATCGATATAACGAAGCAGAGGATGCTCGAAACCCGACTGGCGAACTATGTCGATAACCTCGAGAGGATGGTCGAGGAACGCTCGGATGAAATCCTGACCTACAAGAACCGCTTAGATAGTATCATCCAGAATGCACCGCTGGGGATATTGCTACTCGACAGGACCGGTAATGTTATTTTGGCAAACCAGACATCCAGAACCATCTTTGGAACAGAGATCGAGGAGCTCGAGAACCAGAATCTGTTCGATGCTATTCCCTCCCTCAAGCATCCAAATGTCCGTTATGCCCTTAAGAAAGTCCTAAAAGGAGACTCCTTTACATTCGACGGTGTGTTCGAGAACGAGGAGCATAGAAGGGTAACCATCCGACTCTTCTTCACACCGATAACCGACCAGTCGGGTGATGTGGAAAACATCCTCGCGATACTGGAGGATGTCTCGCTTCAGGAGAGCCTCCAGCAGCAGCTGCTGCAATCCCAGAAGATGGAGAGCATCGGAACACTGGCAGGCGGTATCTCACACGATTTCAACAATGTGCTCGAAGGCATCCTCGGATATACATCACTCATCAAGACAATCGCGCCCGAGAACAGTGAAATCTATTCTTATGTCAACCTGATAGAACAGGCAGCAAAACAGGCATCGGTCGTTACCCAGCAACTTCTCTCAATCTCATACGGCGGAAGCTACTCGCTCAAGCCAACCGACATAAACTCACTTGTAAAAGAATCCGCAGAGTTCCTGCGACACACATTCCCGAAATCACTGGAAATAAAAACAGAATTCTCATCCGAGCAACTGCTTGCCAGTGTCGACTCATCCCAGCTGCAACAAGCGATTATGAACATCTGCATCAACGCCAGAGATGCTATGGAAGGGAAAGGAAAACTTACCGTCTCCACCAGTAGGTTCAAGGCTGATGCCAGCTTCGCAGCAAAGCTGGTCGAGGCATACGAGGGTGAGTTCGTGAGACTCGACATAGAAGATACCGGTCCCGGCATCCCGGATGACATTATAAACAAGATATTCGAGCCGTTCTTCACCACAAAAGAGAAGGGGAAAGGAACAGGGCTCGGACTCTCAACAACCTACAGAATAGTGAAAAATCACAGCGGGTTCATAACGGTGGATTCGGAGGTCGGCAAGGGAACCCTCTTCTCAATATTCCTGCCGATAATATCCGTAGAGGGGTTTGCAAAGAAGAAAAAGGGAAAGAAATCCCTGCCAAAAGGTAAAGAGACAATCCTCGTTGTCGACGATGAGGAGATTGTCCGACGGGTTACCTGCGACCTCTTGAAGAAACTCGGATACAAACCAATCCCGGCAGATAGCGGGGACGAGGCACTGAACATCTACCGCGAGAAAAAGGATAAAATCGACCTGGTCATTCTCGATATGCTGATGCCTGGACTATCCGGGGTCGATACATTCGAACAGCTCAAAAAAATAAAGCCAGATGTTCCTGTCGTCTTCTCGACCGGATACAACCAGGGAATCGACTACGAAACACTAAAAGAAGAAGGTGCACTCGATTTTCTCCCCAAGCCGTTTATGATAGACCGACTCGCCACAGCAATGAGAAAAACCTTGGACAAGCTGAAGAAAAAATAGCGTCCTCTGTTATCCGCTTGTAATCCATCTCCTTTAGGTCCCTCATATCGATATTCTGTCGAGCGCGGAAACCAAATGCTTGATTTTCAAAATTAAATTTATAAATTGATTGTTTCAATATTATGGGGAAGATAATATCCATAGTAAATCAGAAGGGTGGAGTCGGTAAGACAACGACCGCCGTGAACCTCTCAGCATCACTTGCCGCAGCAGAGAGGCGAGTGCTTCTTGTCGATTTCGACCCGCAGGCGAACTCATCATCAGGACTGGGTGTACGGCTGACCAGTGATGAGCCTTGCATCTATGAGGCTCTGCTCGGGCTCGAACCCGTGGAGAAAACCATTAGAAAGTCGCTGTTCGAGACCTTTTCCCTTGTGCCATCGCATATAAGGCTCGTGGGAGCAGAACAGGAACTCACTTCCCTCCCCAACTGGGAACACCGTCTGAAAGAGCTACTCGCCTCTATCTCCGGAAACTACGAGCTTGTTCTCGTGGATACTCCGCCCTCGTTGGGGGTCTTAACCCTCAATTCACTCGTTGCAGCAGAGAGTATTATCATTCCAATCCAGTGCGAATACTACGCCCTCGAGGGGCTCGGTCAACTGCTCGGAACAATCCGGCGTATCCAGAAAAAGCTCAACCCTGAGCTCAAAATAGAAGGGGTACTACTGACAATGTTCGACAGACGGCTCAACCTATCCTGGCAGGTAGCAGAGGAGATCAGAGACTACTTCCGGGACGCTGTCTTCGAGACAATCATATACAGAAATGTCAGACTGTCCGAGGCTCCAAGCTTCGGCAAACCGGTGATACTCTATGATATTCACTCAAGAGGAGCACAGAACTACATCGCCCTGGCAGAGGAGATAATAGAGAAAAATGAGAAGAGTATTAGGCAAAGGGCTTGACGCCTTAATCCCCGGGATAGAGGGTGAGGGAGAACTCCTGTATATCCCTGTGGACAGAATCGTCCCGAACCCGTATCAGCCGAGGAAGAAATTCTCCGATGAGGAGCTTGTAGCCCTGTCCAAATCTATAAAGCACGATGGAATCCTGCAGCCGATACTGGTCAGGAAGAAAGGCGAAAAATACGAGGTAATCGCAGGAGAGCGCAGATTCCGAGCCTCAAAGATGGCAGGGTTGAAAAGTATCCCGGCAAGGGTGATAGAAAATGTCTCACCCGAGGGGATGCTTGTTATGTCGCTCGTGGAGAACCTACAACGAGAAGACCTATCACCCATCGAGGAGGCTGAAGGATACCGGTCGCTTATAGACAAGTTCAACATAACACAGGAAAAGGTGGCAGAACTTGTCGGGAAATCAAGACCCGCCATTACAAACAGCTTGAGATTGCTTTCGCTTCCGGATGAGGTCAAGGATATGCTCGAGAAAGGGACACTCTCCGCCGGACACGCAAGGGTGCTCGTCCCGATAAAGGATAAAAAGAGGCTCATACGACTTGCACGGCTGACAGCAAGAAGGGGGCTCTCCGTCGAGAGGCTGACCATCCTTGCCGAATACTCAAAACCAAAAGGCAAAAGAAGAGCAAAGAAACAGCACAAAAGCCCAGAGATACTCGAGCTCGAACACGATATAACAATCCAGCTCGGAACAAAGGTCACTATCTCAGGGAATAAAAACAAGGGTAAGATAACAATCTCATACTTCTCCGAGGAGGAGATGGAAGCCATTCTGGATATACTGTATGGAAGATAGATATATAACCATAATCATTGCGCCGGATGATGGGACACTGAAAAGGTTTCGCATCCACAGGTCAACTTTTTATGTTGCATTATCTGTTATCGGGATTATTATTATAGGTTCGGTTATGATGATAGCAGTCTATGGCTCTATCTTCTTCTCATTCCATAAGCTACACAGGCTCGAGGGAGAGAACAAGATGCTGAAAAAGAACCAGAGAAAGCTTGTCCAGCTGGAGCAGGAACTTAATGAGATGACAAAACTCCGCCAGCAGATATTCAAGATGTTAGAGATAG
The DNA here is from genome assembly GCA_002085385.1 of candidate division Zixibacteria bacterium 4484_93. Taxonomy (GTDB): domain Bacteria; phylum UBP14; class UBA6098; order 4484-93; family 4484-93; genus 4484-93. Next base: position 1,770 of record NATO01000023.1, on the reverse strand, counting down.
ACGATAGTTCCCCAACCAATAAGCTCAGGAAAAAGCAGATGACATCCGCTTCCACAGAAGAGACAACCAGCATCGCATTCACCGACCCGGAGATAGCAAGGCTGGCATACTCGGTTCAGGAGGAGCGCTCACGGCTCCCATCGGGGCTCCCTGCAAAGGGGTATATATCAGCGGTGTTCGGCGAAACACTGCCAAGGTTCAAAAACCCACACACAGGAGTGGATATCGCTCTACCAGAGAAAACACCCGTCTTTGCGACTGCATCCGGCATCGTTGAATACACGGGGTATGAACCACGACTGGGAAAGGTGGTCAGGCTCAACCATCTGAATGGATACAAAACAATCTACGGGCACCTGTCGAGCATCGCTATCTCACAGGGAAAACTGGTAAAGAAAGGGGAGCTTGTGGGATTGTCCGGCAACACAGGAAAGAGCACATCACCTCACCTCCACTACGAGATACTGTTTCATAACATCCCGCAGGACCCGATGAAATTCTCAAAGAAAAAGGAAGGGGGAAATGGCAAAGAAACAGGAACAGAATGAAGCTCTAAACACGATAATCGGCAACGGGTCACAGATAAAAGGCGAGATAAAAATAGAGGGTGGAGTTCGCATCGACGGCGAGATTGTCGGGAATATCCTCGCAACGGGGATATTGACCGTCGGCAGGGACGGGAGACTTAAGTCGGATAGCATCGACTGCAAACGGGCGTTCATTGCGGGGAGTGTGACAGGGAATATAAACGCTCCCGACGGTGTCCACCTCGAGTCGACAGCATCGGTCACAGGAGAGATACGAACAGGCTCGCTCAGGATAGACGAGGGTGCAACATTCCACGGGCAAAGCCTTATGAATCAGGAGCCAATTACAGGATAAGGAGAGATATGGAAGAGATTATCAAAAAGATACACAACGAAGAAACAGAAGCAGAAAAGAAGATAAAGGAAGCCCAATCGATAAAGGAGAAAAAGATTGAGGCTGCCCGTGAGAAATTTGCCCGTATGAGAGAGGAATTAAAGCAAATCCGTGAGGAGACCCTGTCGAAAGCAGAACAGGATGGTGAAAAACTGGCGGAAGAGGAAATCAGGAAGATGGAAGAAGAGCTGCAATCCCAGCTGGATAGTATCCGCAAGAAAGCAGAGTCTGCAAAGCAATCCGGAATCGAACTGATACTCCAGGAGATACTCTGATGGCTGTTGCCCGAATGAAAAAAATCGGGATTATATTCCTCTCCAAGGAGAGTGAACAGATTGTCGACTACCTGCACACACAAGGGGTAATACAACTCGAGACCCCCGAGGAGGCAGTGCCGCTTGCTGAGATTGATAAACTCGAAAAGAAGATAAGAAACATAAATTGGGCTATCTCATTCCTGAAGCAGTTCGGCGAGAAGCCAAAACCACCAGTGATAAGAGAAAAGGAAAAGAATATCGATGAGAGAAAACTCGACTCGATACTCGAGGAGATAGAAACCACATCGGGGAGGTTGGAACGGCTCGATGGCAGTATAAAATCACTCGAGGCAAAAAAGGTACACATCGAGAAATGGTCCGGGATGGACACACCACTGGAGACAATCGAAGATACCGAGTTTATCCGTATGAAACTGGGACTCGTTCCCGCATTTACACTGAAGATATTCGAGACGGAAAAGGAGAACCTCCCGCTCCTATATACAGAAACTATCTCACATCATCACGAGGGGGACTACTGCTTCCTCCTGTATCACCGCTCACAGGATGAGGAGGTGAAACAGCTCCTGCA
>NATO01000022.1 GCA_002085385.1 candidate division Zixibacteria bacterium 4484_93 | reverse complement strand
AGCCACATCGACAGGACAGTTGAACGGATTAACCCCGAGAGAATCATACCCACGATACACCAGCGGGCGGATGTAACATTCTTTTAAGTTATTCACCTTTATTGTTTCGAGTATTGCACCACTTATTTCATCCCGTGTGTAAGGGATATCCATTCTGTATATCTTTGCGGAATCGAAGAGCCTGCGTGTATGTTCTGGCAACCTGAAAACAGCAGGACCGCTCTTCGTGTTGTAGCAGCGGATGCCCTCGAAGACAGAACTACCATAATGAACGACATGGGATAGAATATGAATTTTTGCATCATCCCAGTTGACAAATTTACCGTTCATCCATATCTTGTCAGCCTTATTGAAACCCATTTTTCCCCTCCTTATTTCTTTAACGCTTCTTTGAACACCTCACCAAGCTTTTTTATCCCTATTTCTATTTCACTCTCGGTTGGCTTGGAGAAGTTCATACGGATTGTGTTATGCCCTCCACCGTTGGGATAGAATGCCGAGCCGGGGATGTAAGCGACATTGTTCTCCACAGCTTTTGGGAGAAGCTCGGTCGCATTGACCTTCTCGGGTAGCACCACCCACAGGAATAGCCCACCCGTTGGTTTTGTCCAGGAAACCTCCTCTGGGAAGTATCTCTCGATGCATTCGAGCATTATCTTCATCCTACGACTGTAAAGCTTCTTGACATCCTCGATATGCTGCTTCAGGTGTCCTGCAGCAAGATACTCGTAGACGACATACTGGGCAAATGTATTAGTGTGCAAATCTGCGCCCTGCTTCTGCTTGACGAGCTTTTCATAAGCCTCACATGGCGCAACTGTCCAGGCGATTCTCAGCCCCGGTGCAAGCAGCTTTGAGAATGTACCGAGGAGAATCGTCCCATCAGGATAAATACTCTTTATCGGTGGCGGGACAGTCCCCTCATAGAAGAGATAGCTGTAAGGGTCATCCTCGATTATCGGAACACTATATTTTTTTGCAATCTCCACAATCTTCTTCCTGCGTGACAGAGGGAGTGTTCTGCCATCCGGATTCTGGAATGTTGGGACAAGATATATAAACCTTGGTCTGTTTTTCTCGACCAGCTCCTCCAATCCGTCAACGGTCATACCGTCATCATCGGAGGGAAGTGTAATGTATCGGGGATTGAACGCATTGAACGCCTGGATGGCTCCGAGGTATGTCGGCTCGGCGGTTACAACAGTCTCTCCCTCATCGATAAATATCCTGCCCACAAGGTCGAGCCCCTGTTGCGAGCCACCGGTAATGAGTATATCATCGGGAGATGCAGAAATCCCCTCATCAGCGAGCACATCTGCTATCGCTTTCCTGAGCTTGGGATAACCCTCAGTCGTCGCATACTGAAGAGCATTAGAACTATTCTCTTTCAAGACCTTTGTGCTAGCCTCGATAAGCTCCTCACTGGGGAAAAGTTCGGATGCAGGAAGCCCTCCACCGAACGAGATAATCCCTGGCTTCTTTGTTATCTTCAGGGTCTCCCTGATGACAGAACTTTTCATCCTTCCCGCCATCCTGGAAAATCTCCAATCCATATCACACCTCCAATCTTTTTTATATATTGCCGAATTGTATCTTAATATATGCCGATTTAATTCTTTGTAAAGAGAATTTATTTGGTTGATTTTCCCAAAAAATCCTATATTTTGACCCGCTATGATAATCGCAATTCTGCTATTTCTTGTCGGGATAGCCTGTTTAAGCATTGGAGCAGAGGCTCTCGTGAAGGGTGCATCGAACCTTGCAAGAGCCTTACACATTCTCCCATCCATAATAGGCCTGACCATCGTTGCATACGGGACATCGCTGCCGGAGCTTCTGGTGAGCGTGACAGCAATGTACAGGGGGAACACAGGAATATCCATTGGGAATATCATCGGGAGCAACATAGCAAATATGGCACTCGTCCTCGGGATATCGGCGATGATACAGCCTCTTTCTGTTCACAGGACGGCTATCAAACAAGATTTACCCATAATGATTATCGCTCTGTCCTCATTTTATATATTTGCCATAAATGGATTCCTATCAAAGCTGGAGGGAATGCTTCTTCTGTCAGGATTTGTGGCTTATACGGCTTTCACATTGTATCGTACGATGAGGGAACCTGCCGAGAACAAAGCAGCTCGAAAAGGAAGAACCCCTCTCCTGCCGAACCTATTTCTTCTTGCAGTGGGGGTTGTCTGTCTTGCTGTCGGAACTCACCTTGCTGTCGAGAACGCCATCATTATTGCCCAAAGATTGAATGTAAGCATGCTTGTTATCGGTATAACGCTTGTAGCCGTCGGAACATCGTTGCCGGAGCTTGCCACATCGGTTGTCGCAGCCTACCGGAAGAAAACGGATATATCTGTCGGGAATATTATCGGGAGCAACATCTTCAACACGCTTGCCATCGGTGGATTAGTAGCTCTCATAAGAGGAATATCGGTCGACCAGTCGCTTATCTTCTTCAGCTTACCAATTATGATACTCCTGTCGATTGTGCTTCTGCCGATAGTTGCCGATTTTAGGATTACGCGTCTCGAGGGAGGGACAATCGTGGTGAGCTACATCGTATATATCTGTCTTATGTTCATCTATTCCTGATTCCCCATATTGATAAATCGCTTGCTCTCGTCGGGAGTAATCTCCTTGTGTACCTCGAGGTAATGATACATTGCGTCCCTCATAAGCATCCCCTGGAAAAACTGGTTCTTATGCGGTATGGTCGTCAGTATCTTCATACCTGAGTTCCCTTGCATCAGATAGTCGATTGTAACGAATTTGTATATATTGTCCTCGCGGAGGGGTTCACCGTTTATCTCCATCCTTATTATCCTATCGAATTCCTCTCTGTCGGGGTCATACCAGACCACTGCCCCGGAGAGACAGACACCATGTGAGAAGCTCGACAATCCAACCTCGATTATCTGCTTGAGCTTCTTGCCTGTTATGCTGCAGACAATAAGTCTGTTGTCGAACGGTAGCACACGGAAAACATCGTTTCTCGTGATACTCCCCTTGTATATATCATCTCTTATCCCGCCCTTGTTCACCATAGCGACATCGGCACCTGTCGCCTCGAGCATCGCCGTGGTCACCAGGTTCCCAATCGTTGTGTTCAAAGCTTTGCTCTTGTGGAAATCTCCGAGAGCAACACCCACCGTGTCGTGCATACCTGCCTCGGCAAGGGACTGCTTCTCCTTCACAAAAGCAGAAACGATGGAATCCGGTGGAAACTCCTCCGGAAACAGTGTTACTATGCAGTCTCCTTCTGGACACTCGTATTTTACTATCTTGTGTGTCTTCTTGTCGAAGTAGAATCTGATATATCCGACAGAGGCTGTTCCTGAGTAGTTCTGGACAGCGACCGTGTGTGTCACAGGGTCCTCCCACGGGGTATGGTAACCCTTATGAATATGCCCCGAGAAGGCGATATCCACTCCTGGAACAAAATGGATAAGCTCCATCGTGTTCATATCCATACCGCTTGTTGCATACTCACCGGATTCTATCTTTTGCACCTCTTTCCAGCCCTCATCAGGATTGTATGGCATCCCCGTGTGAAACAGCCCGATAACAACATCTGCACCGTTCTCACGAAGCTCCTTTACGCAGTTTTTGGTTGCATCCACCATATCGGTAAAAACAAACCCCTTAACATTGACAGGGAAGCTCATACGGGGTGTCCTCGATGTTACAATCCCGAAGAAGCCGAACCTTATACCGAGTCTCTCCGTGATGTCCCAGGGTTTAACATAGGGGACGAGCTTACCCGTCGTAGAATCGACAAGATTGGCACAGACACAGGTAGCATTCATAATGGTTGCCAGAGATTCCGGTATATCAGCACCGTAGTCGAAATCGTGGTTGCCAAGTGTCCAGTAGTCGTATCCAACAAGGTTCATCGCACGAGGTATAACAGTCCCACGCTCATACAATCCGATAAGTGTCCCCTGAAAGATGTCCCCAGCGTCCAGAACAAACAGTGTGTAATCTTCCTTCGGAGCCCTTGCCCTGACCCTGTCGATAAATGTTTTGACAGATGCAAGCCCACCTACCTTTGGAGGGAAGTCAGGGTTCATAAAGCGAGCCTCCTCGACCGTGATGTGCCCATGAATGTCGTTGGTGTAGACGAAATCAACTATATCGTATTTCCCGGCGAAAGCGGAGCAAACCAAGGAAAATATAAGGAAAATTGCAAACAAAAATCTTCTCATCGTCTACCTCCCTCAACGGATTCAGGTGGTGTCCCCCAGTGGAGCTTCTCCCTCAAGATATGATAGAAATTATACCCGCTGCATTCAATAAGATTAAGGCTTTTCTGTGAGCGAGAGAGCTTGACCTTCTGCCCCTCAAAAAGCTCATAACTCAGCTGACCATCGATTGTAAGATTCCCTTTCTTATTTTTGATGGAACGAAAGCCAATCGCTATTTCAATTGTTTCGTCAGCGGAGATAACAATAGGGCGAACAGATAGGGTATGCGGGCAGATAGGACTTAGCAGCATCGCCGATGTGCCGGGAGAGACTATCGCACCTCCAGCCGACATCGAATAAGCAGTGGAGCCTGTCGGTGTAGCGATAATCACACCATCGGCAAAGAAACGGCTCAGAAACAAGCCAGAAACATAAGTCGTTACCTCCATCGGGCGAGGATTCGACCCCTTGTCTATCACTACATCGTTCATAGCAACGATGCCAGAATCCTTACCATCGACGCAGAAGGCAAGTGTTAAACGCTTATCCACACCAAAATTATCGTGCAAAATAGACGGCAGAACAGCCTCTATATCAGACGGCACAAGCTGCGTCAGAAAGCCGAGATGCCCCAGATTGATACCGACTACAGGAAGGTCTATGTTATGTCGAGCCGCCTCAAGCAGTGTGCCATCACCGCCGAGAACAATCAAAAGCTTATGCGAAATGCTATCTTCATCAACCTTGTTTGACTGCTCCAGAAGAGCGGCAAGCTCAGGGTTCAATCGATAAGAGAAACCTGCATCCTCAACTATCCTGATAACCTTCTTTGCAACCGGAAGGATATTATCCTTCGTCGTGTTTCCCCAGATAAGAACATTTCTCATTTTACTTTAAGTAAATTACTTTTCTTATTATGTTATGGTTAGTTGTGCTAACTGCAATAAAGTACACCCCGCCGGGAATATCTCCTGCAGGAGACCAGAAAAGCCTCCCTGTCAACCTACCGCTTGCAACTATCGAGACCTTTTCTCCTCCAATGTTGAAGATAGAGACCTCGCCTATTTCTCCATCGAGTGTTCCAACATCTATAGAAACCGAGGAGTTGAAAGGATTAGGATAACACACAATATCTTTCTCTTCTGGTATGGTCTCATCAACACTGGAGAAGGTGATATACACTGTCCCCTCGGTGAAGTTCAAAAACGGTGTCCAGTCACCATCGCTGTCCTGCCCTCTGACCCAGACCTCATACGCACCCGAGTTAAACTCTCCCGGGTCGAACTCCCCTCTGACAACATACTTACGATGACCGAGATACTCGATGGACATCGGAATGGCGTTTCCCTCACCCGGGTCATCATCGGGGGTAAGGTTGATTGTATTATCGAGCCAGAACTCGGCAGAGGAAAGCGAAAGTCTGTTTTCCCTGCTCCAGACCCGGATAGTATCCGTAATTGTCACCCTGTCCTGGAATAGAACCACCGATGGGTCGGCGGATACTCCTTTCTCGTAAGGCTCGGCACCATTTATTATAAATGTCATAAAATCGACCCCACCATCACCTCTGTCGTTGAACCTAAGGAAATTCAAACCTATGGTCAAGAAACTTGGAAAAACGGTCGATATAGCCCCCGGCATCGGGTTAAAATCGGGCAGTCTGTAAGGGATAGATAGGGTGTCAAAGCTCATATCCCCGTCGACAACCGTCGCAATAGGGTAGCCGGCAAGTCCCCAATCGTCGAAAGGCGGAATGCTCGGAGTGAGCCAGCCATCGTTGTTCGTGTCGCGGAACCAGTGCACCTCAACCGTATCAGACTGGCAGGCAAGGTCCCAAAGAGAGAAAAAGAAAACCCTGCCGTAGTCCGCATAACCGAGCTCAGGCGAGACGGAAATGGCAAACAGCTCACCCAAAAAGAGAGATAAGAGAAATGCAATACCCAGAATCATCCTCATTTTAGTTCATCTCCTGTTGCAGAATTTATTACCTTGAATTCCGACGGATTGAGTGTTATATCTGACAGAACATCGAATTTGCTCTTGAAACTTCTTCTGAACTCATGGAGAAGCTGTGCGTTGTCAGCCAGCATCTCACAAGCGATGTTTGGATGGACGACAAGGGTTATATCCTTGCCGGCTATGCTGTCAGATAGGCGCAGGAGGTATCTCTCTATCTGAGCAATCACCGTGTCGGGAGAGAGAATCCTTCCGAGCCCGGAGCAGTAGGGGCAGGGCTCCGTCGTCTGCTCGAAGAGTCCCGGGCGAACACGCTGGCGGGTCATCTCCACCAGCCCAAAATCGCTTATCGGCAGGATGGAAAACTTCGCCCGGTCGCTTTTCAGCGACTTCTTGAAATCTTGATAGACAGCCCGTCGCGACTCCCTCGATTCCATATCGATAAAGTCGATGATAATAAGCCCGCCTATATCCCGGAGCCTTATCTGTCTCGCTATTTCCCTGGCAGCTATGAGGTTTGTCTCAAGGATTGTCCGCTCCTTATCCCTCCCCTTGCCGAGGTAGCCACCGGAGTTCACATCGATTGCCGTCAGCGCCTCCGTATGGTCGATAACTATAGAAACGCCTTTCTTTAACTGGAGCTTTCGCACGAATATTTTCTCTATCTCCGGCTCGATGCCATAGTGGTCGAATATCGGCTGCTTTCCGTTATACCAGATGAGCTTGCTCGCCAGGTTTGGCGCCGTCTCCTTGATATATCGATGTATCCTCTCATATTCTGTGCGGCTGTCAAGAACCATCTCATCGACATCGGAGGAAAAGATATCCCTGACAATCGATTCGGTGAACCCGGCATCGCGATAGATGAGGGTCGGGGCGATGCTCTTGTCTATCTTCACCTGAAGACGCTCCCAGGTCTCGATGAGCTCCGAGAAATCACGGCGCAGCTCAGCAGGCTTCTTACCCTCAGCAATAGTCCTTATAATGATACCAAACTTCCCAGGAGCAAATTCCCTCGCTATCTTACGAAGACGGAAACGCTCACGGGCTGAGTGTATCTTCCGGGATACACCGAGAACAGTCGAATGCGGGATAAGGACAAGATACCTGCCTGCGATAGAAATTCTGGTGGTGACCCGCGGTCCCTTTGTTCCCCTTGGCTCCTTGATTACCTTGACAAGAATCTCATCCCCATTACGGAAAAGGGCTGATACATCCGGTGATGAGGCAGCATCGGTCGATACATCCGATATGTGCAAAAACGCCTTCTTCTCCAGCCCGATATCCACAAAGACCGACTGTATCCCGGGAAGCACCCTCTCGACTTTACCCTTGTAAATATTCCCGACAATCCTTTTTGCATCGGGATATTCTACCAGGAGTTCGACCAGTTTTTCATCCTCTAAGAGAGCGATTCTCGTTATGTGTGTCTGAACATTTACCACTATTTTACTGGACATTGAACCATTTCCTCACTTCAAAAGGAGCAGCTTCCGGACAACCAAGCCGCTATCGTGTGTGAACCTGCAGAGATAGAGACCGGTTGGAAAACCTCCTGCATCCCAGATGATAGTCGCAGAGCCACCACCAACATTGAATGCGGCAACCCTTTCCCCACTCAATGTTAGTATCTCCAGCCTGCCTGAGGAGAACCTGCCAGAAACCTTAATCGCCACCTCCGAGTTGAACGGATTGGGATAGATAACCAGAAACGGCACAACCGGAAGCGCCTCATCAGTCTCAACATCGGATGTATCGGGATATGTATAAAATATAAAGCAGGTATCCAGCTCATTCTCTGCCACATCCTCCGCGTGAATGCAAAACAGATAATCCATACCACCGGAGAGGTGCAACCCTGCCTCCGGCAGAGAAAACACAAACAAGCTGTCGGAGAAAGTGAGTATCTCCCCATCAAACCCATATATAGAGCCCAAAAAACTTACATAAACGGATGCAGTGTCGAGGATATTATCGTCTATTATGGAGAAAAAGAGCTCAGACAGGGTCGAATCGACCGTATCACCGTATGCCGGAACAGTAAGAATAAGTTCGGGCGGGAGTGTGTCAACGAACGGGGTATAGAAAACATAGCAACTATCAAATGCGTTCGGTTCTCCCCAGGTAATAAGGTCTTCTGCCGAGATGCAAACGGTATATAAACTATCACCCACAAGCGTTATACCGGCAAGGGAGAAATAGAAGGCAAAGTTCGCACCGGAGAGCCTCAGGATATGACCATCATACGGGAACTCTTCACCATCGAACGAGAGGATAACGGATGATGTATCGAGTATGTGGTTATCTTCCAGCGTAAATCGGATGGATGTCGTTGTCACCTCAACCATATCACCTGGACCGGGAAAAGCCCAGGAAAGATACGGTGAGAGAGTGTCCACAAAGAACTCTACCCTCGCCGTGTCTGAAGCTGGGTTGCCAAGGATGTCCCTTAAGTCGACCAGCTCCACCAGAACATCACCCGAGTATGGTTCGCACGGTGTGAATACCACCGTGTCGCCGGAAAGCTCAATCGACGGAGAGCCCCATTCAAATATATCCCCATTGACCCGAAACCGAATAGATAATGTGTCTATCCCCACACGAGACGAGACGAGAAATGAAGAAGGTATGTAAGGGTCACTCGATATTGCACCGGCAGGTGGAGATAAAGGAGAAGCTACCGGACCAGAAAACTCAAATGAAAAGCTCCAGCAGACAGAATCCCTGTTCGGGGGACCAATTTCTATCAAGTCCTGCGCAAAGACACAGACATTCACCGTATCAGAGAAGATAATACCAAGATACTCCGTCGAGCAGGCAAATGTATAATCATGGTGAAAGACAGCTGAATCCGAAAGCGTGAACATTACACTATTGATAACAAAGTAGCAAGAGTCATAGACAACCACACCACCAAAATCGGTGATAACAACCGAGATGACATCAATCGTCGTGTCGAGAACAGCGTGGGGTTCAGGCGTCATATCAGAAAAGGCAGGCGGTGAGAAATCGGTGTAAAAGACAACGGAGTCACCACTGTATGTGAAGTTGCCCAGAGTATCCGAGACCTCAGTCACAACACCTTTTATTATCTCATGTTCCGGATACGGAGCAGAGGGAGAAAAAAACAGTGTATCGTTCTCAAATGATAGCTCGTCCGCCGAAATCCTGTATTCCTCACCATTTACCTCAAAAAGTATCGAGGATGAGTCCACACCGCTCGGGTCGGTGATGAGTATCTCCGGAGTCAGGAACCAACGGGATGTTATTACACCGAATTCGGGGTAGATTGCCACAACATCGGGGCCTGTGGAGTCTGTAACCTCAGGGGTGCGCGGCAGGATTATACCATACACATCGGCATCTGCTCCGCTTCTCCCATCAACCCAGACAACGAGGAACTCCTCGCCTGTGGAGGCAACCGAAGGTGCGAACTGACTGTAGAAGTTGGTGCAGATAGCAATCTCATCTCCTATCACCGTTCCAAACCCACTGACCCTCGCTCCATATATATCGGGAACGCCGCCTGCCCTATTATCCTCCCAGACGACAAGATACCCTGTTGTATCTGCAGCGATATCAGGCTTCGACTGACTTCCATCGACAACAGCGACCTCAGCAGCCGTCCCGAGCATCGAGCCACCAAGCGAAAACCGCTGAGCAAACACATCCGAGCCAGTCCCAGCGGATACATCCTGCCAGGCAAGGATGAACTCAAGATTCCCAGCAGAAACCGCCGGACTGCGGAGGTTGAAGTCACCCAGTATAAGTGTGACCTCGTCATACAGGGGAGCACCCTCATAAAACAAACGGCACATTATCCTCTTGGCATCGGCGAGACTGTCTTCCCAGACAATAGCAGCATACTCATCCATAGAGGCAACAGCGGGGTTCCGACAAGAACCCGTTGCACCCGATACGATGACCTCTTCCCCATCAGGGAGAACCTTCGCCTTCACAACTGCTCCCTCTATCCAGACCACCAGATACCCTGAACCAAAAGCTGCAACATCGGGAGAGCCTCCCGAGGCAATCTCAAATACATCTCCATCGGTTGCCCCATCGAGACCGACATATCTGCCACTGATACCACCTGTCGCTTCTTCCCAAACCACAAGATAATTCAATCCGTTGGATGCAACAGCGGGCATCCTCTGGTTTCCCGGACGAGTGCAGACTGGAACAAGCGTTCCTAAAAGCTCACCGGTTGGAGTAATTATTTGCCCGTAAATGTTGAGATTCGATGTCCCGCCACGTGAATCCGTCCAGACGACGAGATAGTTATCACCCGAGGCTGCCACATCCGGCTCCGTCTGCTCCGCCGTGGCTGTTACAATAGGAAAATCATCGCCCCTGGCGAGCGATACACAAAAAAGAAGGATAAGCAAAACAATCCACAAATGACATTTCATCTTACCATTTCTCCTCTTTTTTCCCGGGATACTTGCTCGCCGCTTCAAAAAGCGGAAACCGCTGGTTCGTATCTTTAATCTCATATCTCCCCAATTTCAACTTGTACTCTTCTTCAATATGCCCCTTGCTTAATCTATCGAGTATCATTTTATAATATTTTTCATCAATCTCAGCGGAAATATATTGTCTGTGAAGATTCTTACATATTTCAATTTCAGAACCACTCCCACCGAAAAGAATTAAAACAATATCGCCGGGCATTGTGCAAGACTTAATCAACATTTCAGAAAGCTTTTGAGGTATTTGGCAAGCATGAAATGTTTTTTCTCTGCTAACATTTTTTACTAAATCAAAATAGAACCAATCATAGGGCATCCTTCCCTTCGAGCCATTTGCCAAGTTCTTCAAAATGCGTTTATCTGTTGGATTTTTATAAGGAACTGCTACATTATCTTTATAAAATTTATTATTTCTCGTCTTTCGGCAATGCAGGATACTTCTATGAGCTGTAGTAAAACGTTTTGGAGTGTGCCCTACATTTGTATTATATACCCAGGCATAATCAGAAACTTCATAGCATTCTCTATCCAAATACTTCACTCTTAAATAGGCATTTTGTTTAGGATAATTTATTAAAAACATATTCCCTGTGTCTTTTAAGACTCTCAGCGACTCCTTTGCTAATTCAATATACCACTCGACATATTCATCAAAAGTTTTGGTATAAGATTTATCACCATATTTTATGCCAACATTATAATCAGGGTCTCCATAGACCATATCAACACATTTATCAGGTAGTTCTTTCAGAAGTTCCATAATGTCTTTTAGAAAGGTTTTATTCAAGCAGCTTTCAATATTATTTCGATTATGCATCTAATCTTGCTCTCATTGTAAAATTATATAACTTTGCTCGTCCCTTGCAATTCCAATAGACAATATCTTTGTTTTCCTGCTTTTTATTTTGAAACCTTTTTATTCTCTCTCGACACACAACATTTA
>NATO01000121.1 GCA_002085385.1 candidate division Zixibacteria bacterium 4484_93 | reverse complement strand
ATCACCTATCAACCTCCCATCAACATAATTCGTCCCCACATCGATAACAACACTGCCTTCCTTAATATGCTCACCTGTGACAAGATGAGGCTTGCCCACGGCAGAAATAACAACATCGGCACGGGAAAGCAAAATATTAAGGTTACGGCTCTTCGAGTGAGCAAGCGTAACCGTGGCATCCCCAAGATCTCCACCCCGAATAGAAAGCATACTTGCAAGAGGCTTGCCAACCGTCAGACTCCTCCCAACAACAAGAACCTCGCGACCGGAAACAGGTATCCTGTAATAATCGAGTATCTTCAGAACAGCAAGCACCGTAGCAGGAACAAATCGAGGTGAACCCGAAAAAAGCCTGCCAAGGTTATCATAACTCACACAATCGACATCCTTCAACGGAGATATTACACCCCTGATATAAGAGAAATCAACCCCTCTGGGAACAGGCTCCTCAACAATTATCGAGCTTACCTCTGGGTCTGTGTTGAGCTTCTCTATCCACTCCTTCGAAACGAGTGGACAATAAACATTATTATCTCAATTTGTCAAGGATTTCTTTATTCGTGGTAGTCTTCATAGAAGAGCTGTGACATCTCCTCGAAGAATTCATCACCGGTGAGTCTGTGAAGCTGGAGAAGCTGGCTGATATGCATCCGGTGATACTTGGGTTCCTGGTTCCTGAACTTCAGGCAATAATAGCTAATATCACCGGGAACTCTAAAATCGTTTAGATAATGCTTTATAGTCGTCATAGATGCAAGGAAAAGTCTTCTTGCTGTGGGGTTCTGCGTGGCAAGATAATACTCGTATAGACCAAAGCTTGCAGTTATAAAGCCGTTCAGGACATGGCTTGGCTCATCCGCCGGGTATTCCTCTATCCAGAAATAGCCGAGATTATCGACAGTGGTAATCCAGACAGGAGATTGCTCCTTAAAGGTCAGGAAACTCGCAAAAGTTCTATCAGCAAGCTCGAGATAATGCTTGTTCCCTGTGAAATTGTATAGCCTGACAAATAAAAGTAGAGCCTCACCCTGGGTTATACCGGAATACCATGGCGGAGAGAGTAGATCCGAAAAGAAGCTTACCTCAAATGAGTAAGGGAAATATAACGCTCCGTTATACTTGTCTGCCATCTCCTCCAGCTTTCTGGCGTGTGCCTCCGCACGCTGAAGGTAATACTCATCCCCTGTCGAATAATAAAATGCAACGAATATAATCCCCATCTCATCGAGAACGAGAGGATGTAGAACAGTATCCCCACGATACACAAATATATAGATGCTATCCTCATCCATTGGGTAGTCAAGCTCATCCAGTATCGATTCGGAGTAGTGGGTTCGAGGGAGCTGGTCAAACGGGAGAACATTTATGCCAAAATAATCTATATTAAAATCGGGATCCACCTGCGGCTCGGTCGGTGACATATCACAAGAAAGCCCTGCAAAACCAACAAAGGCAAAAAACAGGAGATAAACCCACTGCCACCTGAATTTATTCATGGTAATCCTCCCAGAAGAGCTGCGACATCTCCTCGAAAAATTCATCACCGGTCATAAGGTAGAGCTTGTGGAGTTGGTCTATGTGAACAAGATGATACTTACGACTCTGCGCCCTGTGCTTCAGACAATAATAACTGTATCCTCCGGGACAGCGAAAATCGGGAATATACTGTTTCAGTGTCGTGAAGGAGGCAAGAAGGATATTTCGGGCATCATTATTTCCGGTCAAGAGGTAATACTCGTATATCCCATAAACGGCATAGATAAAACCGTTCAAGGTATGATTAAGCTCCTCCATAGGGTATTCCTCTATCCAGAAGTATTCCAAACTGTCCACGGCAACAACCCACACATCGGATTGCTCCCTGAAGATGGAAAAACTTGCGAATATCTCATCCGCTACCATGAGATACCTTTTGTCTCCTGTCTCATTGTAAAGTCTCACAAAAAGCTGAAGAGCCTCTCCTTGAGCCAGTCCAGAATACCAGGGAGCATACATCGTCTGTGTTGTATCACCATGCAGAGGGAAATTAAACGGGTAAGGGTAAAAAGGAACACCGTAAAAGTATCTCGCTATCTCCTGCAGTTTGTTCGCATGCTTTCTCGCCCAATTGAGGTAGTATTCATTTCCCGTTGAGTGATAGATGTCGAGCAGGATAAGCCCAGTCTGTGCAAGAAAAACAGGATGATAACAAACTTCACCATGGGAGTCATCCATATAAACGCTGTCATCATCAACAGGATAAGCACGGTATGCCGAAGACTCAGGGAAACCCGTGAATGAAAGGGAATCATAAGGTAACGAGACAATATCGAACTGCTCCACACGATACCAGACACCTTCTGTGGGAGCATTAGAACCCCTGCCGCAGGAAAGAAAAATCAGAGCAAGAAAAATCAGAGCAGATACTAAAATTCCCTTCCTCACAATCAGTTTTCATCCTTTTTAAATGAGTTGTTCTTCAAAAACCAAAAGAAAAACTAAACAATGGATTTATGGAGGTGAGCCTTCGCTTTCAGCTTGGCAATCTCAAGAGCAATCTCGGGCATCTTCTTATTTATTTTGCTCTTTATTGTGCATATCATCCAGCAGCCATTTTTACAATTATCAACCATAACCCTCGCCCGCTTTGCCTTATCCGAGTTCCAGATATCCTCCCACGGAGTATCCTTTATGTTGCCGATAGGCATAGGAAGGATATGACAGGGATAGACATTCCCTTTCGGGTCGAGATAGAAAAATCCTCGTGCGGCATCACACTTCCAGTCCTTGCCCGTGCCAAGTGCATACTCGAGCAGTCCCTTCTCAAACCAGCCCCTGAATATCCGTTTGATGTTCCAGCTGGTCATCTCCGAATGGATGAGATGATTAAACTGAT
This sequence comes from candidate division Zixibacteria bacterium 4484_93, assembly GCA_002085385.1. GTDB lineage: Bacteria > UBP14 > UBA6098 > 4484-93 > 4484-93 > 4484-93. Next base: position 5,040 of record NATO01000121.1, on the reverse strand, counting down.
ACGAAAGCCTTTCATCCCGATTGCTCAGAAGCTCACTCTTGCCTTTGCCAAAGTATATATCTGAGTCAGTGGCAACGGATATCGAGAACTCGACACCGAGTTCATTTGCAAGCTCATATACACTCGATATCTCGGGGATGTTCTGGTCAATAACCGTCATCGCTATCCCGAGGTCACGAACACCTGTAGACTTAAGCCCCTCAACCGTCCGTACTGCCTTATCAAAAAAGCCTGGAACCCCTCGAATATCATCATGGGTCTCCCTCATCCCATCGATGGAAATCCTGACAGCGGCATTCTTTGAAAATCTCAGTATCTGTTTCATATCATCGATGGTCTTCTCTGTCAGGCTACCGTTGGATGAGATGACAAAACGGGGTGAAGAAACCCTATGCGTCTCATAGATAAGCTCCACAAGGTCCTCTCTTATGAACGGTTCCCCACCGGTGATATTCACATCGACAAGGTTCTTCGGCAAATTTCTGTAATCCTTCGGGGTAAGTTCAGGATAGTTCGGGGGATTCTTCCAGATATCACATATCTTACAGCGGGCATTACACTTATATGTGACGGCTACAATCGCCACCTTCGGTGGGTTCATCTATCCCTCCAGTTCAAGCGGGAGACGGGGTTCGAACCCGCGACCAACAGCTTGGAAGGCTGTGACTCTACCAACTGAGTTACTCCCGCACAAAATAATCTATTTTTATTCAAAATAATAAGTTAACTTAACGATGTCAAGAACTTTATTAACATAGAGAAGCAAAATTGGTGAGGGGAGGATTCGAACCTCCGAAGGCTGAGCCGGCAGATTTACAGTCTGCTCCCTTTAACCACTCGGGAACCTCACCATACTCTCATCCAAGCTGGCGGAGGGATTCGAACCCCCGACCGGCTGATTACAAATCAGCTGCTCTACCAACTGAGCCACGCCAGCAAGTTTATTCAGAAGATGTTCACAATCTCGGGAACATTCTTCAAACGGGTAAGGATATTTATCGGGTATGCATCGCGCAGAAGTATCACAAGTGAATGCCCTGCCGAAAGTCGCTTGATATTCTCGATGGCGGCATCGGTAAGCTCGGTATCATTCCCCTCATAGCGGACAAGACAGGCACCCGAGGCTTCCGAAAAGCCGATGCCAAATTTCGCATCGGGAACCGTATTCATTATCGCCTCACAAACATCCTCGACCGTCTTTATGAAATGCGACTGGGCAAGGATAATATTTGACCCCTCGGGGACAAGCAACTTCACCTCTTCTATCCCAAGAGCCATTCTACCCCTCCTTTTTTACCAAAAATAAATATAAAAAAGGGATAGAGATTATCAAGGGTAAATATTGACAATCCCACACTTAAAAAATATATTGAAACAAAGCAGACATAAGGAAAAGGTTGAAATATGAAGGTTATCGTTATCTTAATGGCGGCATTGACCATCGGCATCCCACTCTTTTCCCAGACAACAATCTCATATCATCCTGAACTGTATGAGGTCGGGGTGGTCTTCACCAGTAGAACTGTCAATGATGCGACATTTGACCCCGGGGAACCGGGTCCGGGTATGTGGGATTTCACTCCCTTTACAACAGGCGATGAGAACAATTTCACATCCGTTGAATACTCACCTACCATCCCGCACATAAGCGAATGCGCCGTAACACCTAATTATATCCTATATTACCATACCACAACGGACACATCCGAGACGGAAGGCTGGGGGTTCAGCTATGTCGAGCCATCTCACATCGACCCACTGGGATTGTATGGAAACTACGAGGGAAGCCTATCAATCGAGATGTGGGCTTTTAACAGTTCCTATACACCATCGAACAGTTTCCCTGTCAACTACACGGATAGCTGGACAACCATCACCGAGGGAGATGGAGCATTCCAGTCGGGGATGATAACGGTGGATTACGACTATCAGGACACAATGTATAATTATGTCGATGGCTACGGGGAGGTTATCCTTCCCTGTGGAAGATTCGATGCCCTGAGAATAAAGAGAAGGCACACGAGACATTCCCATTCTGACCATCCCCTTTTCGGATTCGACAAGACAGAGAGGGAGTTTTCTTATGCTTGGATAACGACAGAGCTTGGTATTGCAGCTACCTTCACCGGACCAAAGGACACAACAGGTGGTATGCCCGACTCAAACTTTACAACGGGAACCCTCGCCTTCCAGATATATAACACCGCACTGGGGATAGAAGAAAATATTCTGCCAACATTACTTGTTGTAAAGGTGTATCCCAATCCGTTCAATTCATCGGTGACGATTTCCGCAGGGGCATCACAGGCAAATGTCGAGATATTCGACATCCTGGGCAATCGAGTGTGGAGCAAGATTGTCCCCCGGTCAGGTCCGGCGAAGCTGGTCTGGCAACCCGATGAGAATATATCCAGCGGTGTGTATCTCGTTAAGGCAACTGCTGGAGGCTTGACAGCAAGCAGGAAGATTGTATATTTGAAATGATGTAATGGAGCAATGACGGATAATTTTATGAATAAGCTTTACTGCGGCAATAATCTGGAGGTTATGCGGACGCTGCCGGATGCGTTCGTGGATTTGATTTATCTCGTAACATCGAACACAGCTTCCCTGCTAACTACACGGACAGCCAGCCAACTGTGACCGAGGGAGAACGAAGAGTTAATTTTAGTGGAGGCGGCGGGAGTCGAACCCGCGTCCGATGAAGCTCAAAAAAGCCTATCCTACGAGCGTAGCCAATCTTTTATTTTTTCGCCGGATACGACCCCGATTGGCAGGGTTCTTATCCGGTATAACCTGCTTGTATCATCCCTCTATCCGCAGGTAAGAACAAGGGAAGTCCTCAGGTTTTTCGGCGTCCTGGATGCCCTCCCCTGAGGAGCGGATTGCAACCGGACGGCAGCATTTAAGCTGCTAACGCTAAATCAGCGTCGTTTGTTTTTTTTCTGCGTGATTAACGAGGACACAGAACCTCGGCTCGCAGACCTTTCCGATACTTTCACCGTCGAGACCCGTTCGCCCCCAAATATTGCCCCATGAAGGACTCGAACCTTCGGCCCACTGATTAAGAGTCAGTTGCTCTCCCAAACTGAGCTAATGGGGCTTCTCTCTTCCTTTATCAAATGAGGGTGGAAGGATTTGAACCTTCGGCCCACGGCTTAAAAAGCCGTTGCTCTGCCACCTGAGCTACACCCCCTCAAGGCAACATAGAATATATCGAAATCGTGCAGATTGTCAAGAATAAATCTCCGATTTCACTTGACATTAGTTCGACAAAAAATAAATTCCTTTGAAAGTCGACCAATTTAATCAAAGGAGGGGTTAAAATGCGTTTGAAACTCTTTATCCCGGGACCAACCGAGGTCAGAGATGAAATACTCAGAGCTATGGCAAATCCTCTCATCGGGCACCGCTCAAAAGAATTCTCGCAACTCTATGCAAAGGTTCAGCCGAAACTCCAGAAGGCGCTTTACACAAAGAACATCGTTTTTATCTCCACATCGTCATCGACGGGGCTTATGGAGTCGGCTGTCAGGAACTGCTCGAACAAGAGGATTGCAAGCTTCATCTGCGGAGCGTTCTCCAAGAGATGGCATCAGATAGCCGTCGCAAACGGTAAGGAGGCTGACAAATACGAGGTAGAATGGGGAAAACCTATCACAGCCGAGATGGTCGATTCCGCACTCGCTACGGGAAAATACGATGCAATCACGCTCGTCCACAACGAAACATCGGTCGGGCTTATGAACCCGCTCGAGGAAATCGCCGAGGTGATGAAGAAATATCCGGATGTTATGTTCCTCGTCGATGCCGTCTCCTCAATGATGGGTGTGAAGATTGAGACGGATAAGCTGGGGATAGATGTTCTTCTTGCCGGTGTCCAGAAAGCCTGGGCATTACCACCAGGACTCGCCGTTGCAGCTGTATCAGAGAAAGCATTGAAGAAGGCAGAAACGGTCGAGAACAGGGGATACTATTTCGATTTCCTGACATTCCTCAAATATCACAATAAGAACCAGACACCTACAACACCTACCATACCGCACATCTACGCACTCGACCTGCAGCTGGATAGGATATTTGAAGAGGGACTGGACGCTCGCTTCGCAAGGCACCACGAAATGGCTGAATACACGAGAAACTGGGCAAAGAAGTATTTTGCACTTTTCCCCGAACCCGGATATGAGTCCGAGACGCTAACCTGCATCAAGAACACGAGAGGCGTGAGCATTGTCGATTTGAATAATGAACTCGGCAAAAGAGGAATGACTCTCTCCAATGGATATGGGAAGATGAAGGAGGAGACATTTCGAATCGCTCATATGGGAGACCTGACAGTAGGCGAGGTAAAGGCGCTGACAGCAAATATCGAGGATATCCTGGGACTGTGAACCAGCAGGGACAGAAAAACAAAATGGGGGTAATCTAATGTGATTGCCCCTTTTTTATTTGACAAATGAAGGGATAATAACTAATTTTATAATATGAAACAGTCCTTGCTCATCTTTTTTATCCTGAGTCTGTTGCTTCCCTCCTGCCAGGAGAGGAAGAAAAAGGAGCTTCTGCCAGAGTATTATCTAAAGATTCTTGGTCCTATCTCCGAGATTCAGCCGAAGGAATATGGAGTTCGAGCGGATGCAATCGTTACCTCAAAGCATGGGAACAGATTTGCGGAGGCGAAAAGCGATGCCGGGGTGCTCGTCATTCTCCCGACCACAAGAGGTGGGAAACTGACTTTTTCTGCATATACCTATGCTTCCGAAGACAAGGCTCCAGAACCGGAAACAAGGGTAGCAGTTTTTCTGGGAGTGGTAAGCGGTCCCAAAACCGAGGTAGGTAGAAAGCTTTCCGAGACAAAACTTGTTCTGCTCTCCGAAAAGCCGTCTATCCTCGAGCTAAAAGAAGGAGGAGGCATAGTCCCGCAGACGGCACGAGAGATTACAGTCGATGTTCCGAAGGGGGTCTTCAGGCTTATTGTGCTATCAGACGGCGATGCTGCAACAACCAATTTCACCTTCTACCCTGCAAAACAAAGTTGAT
>NATO01000021.1 GCA_002085385.1 candidate division Zixibacteria bacterium 4484_93 | reverse complement strand
GGCGACCCGATAACATTCGATGCGCAGTTTGTTAGATTGTCGAACGACATCGCAATTGCCAGGGCTTTCGATGACAGGGTGGCAGTATTCGTTCTCGCAGAGGCGATAAAACTACTGAAGGGGAAAAAGTTTGACCCGGCGGTCTATCTCGTTGGAACGGTCCAGGAGGAGATAGGTTCATTTGGTGCGAGGACAAGTGCATTCGGGATTGAGCCCGATTGTGCCATTGCTATGGATGTCAACCACGCTACAGATTATCCTGGGATATCCAAAGAAAAAAATGGTGATATTTCGCTCGGCAAGGGACCTGTAATCGCCAAGGGTGCTGCGATAAACCCTGTGATGTATAAACTCCTCGTCGGTGTGGCAGGGAAAAAGAAGATTCCATTTCAATCGGAGGGGATACCATCCTGGACAGGAACCGACACAGATTCCATCAGGATAGCACGCTCGGGGGTGGCAACTGCTCTCGTGAGCATTCCAAATAGATATATGCACACGCCTGTCGAAGCAGTTTCCCTTTCCGACCTCGAGAACTCATCACGGCTCGTGGCAGAGTTCATCCTGTCCCTGAAAAAAGGGACGAACTTCATACCAACCGGATATGGAACAGAGGATTAACATAGCGGTCTGTCACCCGGATGTCCCCATAACGGGAGATATAACAGATGGGCTTGAATCGGTCGGAGAGGTAAAGGAGATTTCTACCCTCGACTCCTTACCAGCGGAGTTTAAGGGTGTGCTTCTTCTCTTTACAAAAGAGAGCAATCTCCAGCCGAGCGATATCAAGCGTATTGCCGATAATAACAATGTAGAGATTGTCGTCGTCTGCCCCGGTATCTCGGATAAGGAGAAACTGTATCGGCTTGGTGTTTTCGCCGTTATCGACTCCACGGCGCCGGATGAGATAATCCTTACTGTTGCAAAGGCAGGCAAGTCAGCAAGGCTCACAGAGGGCTCTACTACCCCGAAGAATCACGGGCTTCGGGAGCGCTACGATGCAATGGAGGAGCTATTAGAGGACGCCTCCCGCGAGCTGGTGGAAAAGAACAGGCTTCTGATAGGTATCGTGGACAATATCCCGGTTGGGATAGTCTCCATCGACCCCGATGGGAAAATAACCTATGTGAGCCGCGCATTTGAATCGCTCTTCTCTACCCCAAAGAACAAACTCCTCGGTAAAGGAATAGATACCCTCTCGGATGTTATGAAGCGGGACATCCTCACCGTATTTCAAGAGGTGTTGCATACCCATCGGTCAAAAGCAGAAACCGTCGAAGACAATCACAGAAGGATCCTCAGCATCCGCTGGATACCGATAGTGGAAGGGGAGTTACTCCAGAACATCCTGCTGCTTGTTGAGGATACGACCGCCCAGATACGCTACGAGCAGTGGATAGAGACCATACTCGAATCGCTCGGCGACGCTGTCTGCATACTGGATAGAGATAGAAAAGTTGTCTGGGCAAACCAGAAGATGAAGGAGCTGTTTGGCTACTCTGATGAGATTATTGGCACACGCTGCGAAGAGCTCTTCAAATGCGACAAAGATTGCAAAAATTGCCCGCTTTTCTCACCATTCGTCGACCAGAAGACATACCACGGCACAACGGAATACACCACCATTGAAGGGGATAGAAAATTCCTGGACATCACTGCTGCCAGTATGAAGCCGGTCGGAGATATGGCACAGCAGGTAGTAGCGGTCATCAAGGATATCACCGAGAGGGAAAGCCTCTATAACGATGTCGCATCTGCCAGGGAGAATCTGGCGATTATCAATCGCTCACTCAACGAGAAGCTTGCTCAGATGCGAATGATAATCGAGCTATCCGACACACTTCAGGTGACAAGCGACCTCGACGAAATTCTCCACATAATTTTAACCGCCGTTACTGCGCGGCAGGGGCTCGGCTTCAACAGGGCGTTTCTGGTGTTACATAATCTTGAAACAGGGAGGCTTGAGGGCAGATTTGCGATAGGTCCGTCCGACCCGGAAGAGGCGGGTAGGATATGGCACCAGCTTGAGGACGAGGGAGTCTCACTCAAGGAGATATTCGACCTGTACAAGTATGAGGAAGAGAAACATAGACTGGGGATAAGCAACACAGCCAAAAAGATAAATTACCCACTCTCGCAGGACGATAATGTGCTTGTGCGAGCATTCAAGACCCGAACGCCGTATCTCGTCACAGACGCCGTAAATGACCCGCTCGTCCCAAAGGAGATGTATGAACTGCTCGGAGCCGATTCCTTCGTTGTCGTTCCACTCGGTTCAAAGGATACGACATACGGGGTCCTGCTCGCCGATAATATGATAACAAAAGCACCCATAGAGCAGAAACAACTCGACTTTTTGAAGGTTGCAGCGAACCACGCATCACTCGCAATCGAGCGGTATTATCTCGGTGAAAAACTTGCCGAGAAAATAAAAGAACTCAAGAAAGCAACCAGAGCTCTAATGGAGAATCAGGAGAAACTGATAAACGCCGAGAGGCTCTCCACCATTGGGCAGATGGCAGCACAGATTGCACATGAGCTAAGACACCCACTATCAACCATAGGCGGAATGGCTCACACATTCCTCAATCGCTTCGAGCCATCCGACCCGTTATATGAGCGTACGAAGATAATCGTCGATGAGGTAAAACGACTGGAAAACATTGTCAATAACATCCTGAATTTCTCCCGGACAAGACAGCCAAACATCGAGAAAACAGATATCAACGAGGTACTCCGCTCCATTATTGGTGCTATCTCGATGGAAGCAATCGATGCAAATATTATCTTAAAGGAGAACCTCGATGAGGCACTCCCTCTAATCGAGGCGGATAAGGACCAGCTCTTCCAGGTATTTTTAAACCTTGTAAAGAATTCCATATCCGCTATGCCAAACGGAGGAAAACTTGAGATAACAACCCGTAAGGACATATCCAATGTCTGGGTCGAGGTCTCCGACACAGGCACGGGAATCGCCTCGGAGAATGTGGACAAAATATTTAAGCCGTTCTTCACAACCAGGTCCACAGGAATCGGGCTCGGGCTCCCGATAACATACGAGATAATCAGCACCCATCACGGAAGCATCTGGTTCACCACACAGGAGGGAAAGAAAACGACATTCTATGTAAAACTTCCGATAAAACAACCAAAAGGAGGTGATGATGGCGAGGTTACTTCTGGTGGAGGATGATATCAATTTCGCCAAGACCTGCAAGATTCAACTGGAGGACGAGGGATACGAGGTAGAGGTCTGCCACACAGGAGAAGAGGCTGTTGAGCTGATACCTAAGGAGAAGTTCGACCTCGTGATACTCGATATCAGAATGCCGGGTATCTCCGGGATAGACGCTCTCGAAAAGATTGTCAAAAAGGACCGCTCTCTTCCTGCGATTATCTACACCGCATATCCCATCTACAAAGAGAACTTCCTGACCTGGCTTGCGGACGAGTATGTAGTAAAATCCAGTGACTTCAGTGAGCTCAAGGAGAAGATACATTCTATCCTGGCAAAGAAGCGCAAAAAAGAGGACAGCAAGGGATAATCTCCCCTCTTGTTTATGAAAAAGAGGCTCTCAAAAATCCTCATAATATGCTGCATAGTAGTTCTCGCTATTATCGCAGCGGCAATTATATTCCTGAAAACAGCTGCCCTCCAGAGACTTGTAATCAGCCCGTTCCTTGAAAAAAAGGGAATATCTTTATCCTATCGCTCCATCTCTGGAAATATTATACATAGGCTCGTCCTGACCAAATTACAGTTCACCTACCGGCAAAACCAGCGTATAGCCAAGCTAACGGCAGACAGCCTTTACCTCGATTACCCTGATCTAAGCATAGCTAAGAAACGGTATATCTTCGAGCGCATCCGCTTGGTGAAACCCAGCTTTTCTTTCCGGGATTACTCAAAGAAAGAGAAGAAAGAAACAACAGCAAAGCCATCTCTTCCAGAGATTTTTTCTGTCGACTCCCTTCAGGTGATAAACGGAGGGCTGGATGCCTTTGGGGAGAAGGTCTCGAAGCTTAATCTTTTGTGCGGGTTCACAGTTCGAGGAGACACCATCCAGGCACACATCGACACAACAGCTTGCTTTATCGAGGACAGAGGAAAACTCGAACATCTTGCTCTGAAAACAACAATTGTAGACCTGAACAAACTGACATTCAAGTCGCAGGTTAGACTGGATACAACGCAGATTGCCCTCTGTGGGAACGGGAAGATAAAGCCTGTGTCGTTTGACATAGAACTCTCCGCCGAGAGGCTCGATATGGATGAGCTGGACAGATTCCTGTCGCTCGGTGAGGCTCTGAAAGGATGTGGAAAACTAACGGGAAGGATACACCTGGAGAAGCGGAAACTCGCTGCCCGGATAGACACAATCGATGGCAGGTTCTGGAACATAGATTTCAAGAATGCGAAGGGGAATCTTACATACAGCTTTAATCGCAACCTCCTCGAGATAACCGATTACACAGGAGAGCAGTTCGGCGTCCATGTGGAGCGGGTAAACCTTACCTTCGATTTCTCACACAAACCTGTTCATTACTTCGGGGAGGCAAGATTCCGCCACTTTGACCTTGGTATCTTTTCTAAGAATGATAAGAAAGGGAACTCATCCGACCTGTCGGGGTTCCTCAGATTAGATGCGTTCGGATTTAAGTCGAAGGATATGAATCTCGACTTCCAGGTTAAACTTTCTCCTGGCGAGATTCTCAACACATCTCTCGATACGGCGGAGGTCAGGTTCGATGTCACCGCCGAGGACATCTCCTTCGACAGCACATCCTGGCTCGAAATCGGCAAGAATAAGCTCTATCTTGCGGGAAGAATAGGGTTCAAGGACACTATCTCACTCGATTGCAAAGCATTCTTTGGGGAATTTGAGGGGATACTACCCCGTTTCAACATCAAGGGGGTATCGGGCAAAGGTAGCTTCTCAGGGAAAATCTCTGGCAAAACCAAAAGCCCTGCCATCTCAGGCAGGCTCCTCATAGATGAGTTGCAATCGGGCTCAATCTGCCTCACAAAAGGAGTGGCGAATCTTCAGCTTAAGGAACTGGCAACCGGAGCGACAGGGGGAATAAGCGTCAACTCGCACATTAATGGGCTGCCTATGGGCATAGATTCAGTCTCCGCCGAGCTCTTGCTTCACCCTGGCAGGATAGAGATAAAACCTGTCGAGCTGTTCGGTAAAGATGTGTTCTCACAGGCTGTCGTGGATGTCGAACTTGCAAAGGGAGCAGTAAAACAGCTCCTTGTGCGTGGGCTTTCCATCGATATGTTCGGTGAGGAGATAACGATAGCAGGCGATGTGCCTATCTCCATCGAGAACGGTGGTATCCTCTTCGAGGATGCAAATTTCGTCTCATCAGCAGGCAAGATGAACTTATCCTTCTTCTCGGACACAAGCGGCGTTGCAAGGATAATAGGCTCCATCGAGAACATACAGATACTCCCCGTGGTCTCTGTCATCTCGCCCGAGCTAAACATAAGGGGAAACTGCTCCGGCAATTTTGATATCACGATGCGGAAGTTCGACCTGAAAACCCTCTCCGGGAATGCCCTGCTATCTGTCTCTCCCCTGTTTTTCAAGGAAACAGCCTGGGATAGCGCCCGGGTGAAACTTACAACATCCGGGGACAGTCTGATACTCGAGAGGAGCTACCTGTTCGGAAACAGCTCCCATATCGAGGTAAGCGGGGGAATCAAGCTCTCGTCCTCATATCCACTGGATATCCGACTCACTGCCGTCGGCTCCGATATGAGCTTCTTAGGAGAGTTCGTCCCCGAGATAAAAAGCCTCTCGGGCGACTATCTAACCGACCTCCGCATCAGGGGGCCAAAGGATTCCCTCACATTCTCGGGAGAGGCTTCCCTGTCCTATGGAAAACTGTGCCTTCGCTCGCTCCCCGACCCATTGGAGAATATCAGGCTATATTCGAGGTTCTCAGGCAACGAGATGCTCATAGACACTATAAGAGCGGAACTAAAGACAAAGCCTCCCGGCGGGGGGACTGTCTGGCAGAGGGTAAAGCAACTGGTCACAGGCAAGAAGCTCGCAAAAGGAAGCATCGTCGGTAAGGGGAATATCGACCTGAAAGATATCCCATCACTGGGGCTCGATATTCAGCTATCTGCCAGAGGGCTACCCGTGAACCTACCCCAAAAGGGTATATACATTAGAACCGATGCAGACCTCGAAATAAAGGGGAAAAAACAACTGGACATAACAGGTAGTATAGATGTTTTGGAAGCAAACATTGTGAAGCTGGAACTGGGAACATCAGAAGGGGAACCGCTGAAAAACATCTCTCTTCTTCTGGAGGTAACAGCTCCCGGGAATGTTTGGGTCTTTGTTCAGAATCTCATCGATGCCGAGATATCCGGACAGATAACCGTCTCTACCGCCGATGGCAGGATAGTCCTATCAGGTGAGGCAGAAACAATCAGCGGTGATGTCTTCGCATATACCTCCACATTTAAGATAGACGAAGGCAGATTTATATTCGACAACACAAGCGAGATAAACCCGAAGCTCGATATAAAAGCATCCACACAGGTGCAGGATGTCACCGTCTATGTGAATGTCACCGGGACACTCAAGGCGCCCGCTATCGCACTTTCCTCATCGGATGCCGCCTACTCCGAGGAGAAGGATATTATCGCACTTCTGGCATTGAATCGCCCAATAGGTGGCGAAGCCGACACATCGAGCACAAATAATCTTATCAGCGAAAGGACAAAAAGCATTGCATCATCGTTTCTCGAGAGGCAGTTTGAGGATATGGCTCGCAAAACACTCGGAGTGGAAACATTCGAGATTACCCCACCACCGGATAATATACTGGATATCGGCTCGGCAGAATTTACAGTCGGGAAATATATAACGAGCAGGCTGTATCTGCGCTACCAGAGCAAACTGAACCTCGGTGAGGAGCAGGAGTTCGACATAGTCTACAGGCTCGGCAGAAGAATGACCTTCTCCGGCAAGAAAGACCCCGAAGGGAATTATCATATAAACTTGAACCTGTTATGGGAATTCTAAAGAAAGCGGCAATAATTGTTCTCATTCTGCCCGTGCTCACATTCGGGCAGACGGTGAAAGCTGTCCGTATCATCGGGAACAACGCACTTTCCCTGTTCACAGTAAGGTCCGTGATGGAGACAAAACCTGCTCCCATACCGTTCATCACAGGAGAGAACAAATTTTCCCAAAGCACTCTGAAGAAAGACCTCAAAAACATCCGCTCACTCTATCGAAGGAGAGGGTATCTGTTCGCCGAGGCGACCGCAGAGGTCTCCGTCGATTCCCTCGGAAGGGCATACATCATCGTGAAGATAACCGAGGGGAATCAATACTTCTTCGACAGCTACACAACCGAGGGATGCAGTTATATCCCTTATGGGAAGCTGCATTCCATTGTTGGGTTCAAGCGGGGTGAGGTATTCAACGCAGAGAGGTTATCCGAGATTGAACAGGGGATATGGGATTTCTCTGCAGACATCGGCTACCCGTACACAAGGACAACGATAACAGTCGACACCCTTCCCGAGCAACGGGTCAGGATAAATATCAGTGTGGACAAGGGAAAGCTTGTGCATTTTGGGGAAACAAGGATAAGCGGCTTGCGCTTCTCCTCGAGCCTGATCGTGAAAAGGGAACTCACCTTTCATACAGGAGATGTCTTTTCGCAGAAAAAGATAAAAAAGAGTCGTCAGAACCTGTATGAGCTCGGCATATTCAACTCTGTGAGGATAACGGCTGTCGATATCGAGGACGAGCCGGACACAGTCGATATTCTCATCACCCTCTTTGAGAGGAAACCTAACTGGTTCGGGCTTCGTCTCGGTGCCATCGCAGACACGAGTTATTCCCTCTCTCTCGATGCCTCCGTCGAGTGGGGCAACAGAAATCTATTCAAGATGGCGCGGAGCGTCAAGTTCTCCGCGGCAAATGAGTTCCTGCTTTTTACATCCTGGGAGAACCTGAGGAACCGCTTTACTATCTCCTATCGCGAGCCATGGGTTATGGAGACCAGAACACCCGGTGAGCTTACATTCTACTTTGAGCCGGGCAACTATCGTGAGACACGTCAGTATAGAATACAGAGACTCGGCGGAGAGATAAGCATCTCGCACAGGTTCACCCAATATACGAGGCTCGGGTTCGGGTTCGGATATGAGCGGGCGGATATATTCGGTGTGAAGAGCCCGGAGCTTGCCGAGAGAATAAGACAGGAGGAGGGAATAGTCATCCAGCGGAGAGTGACCTTCTTGGTCGAGCGGGACAGCAGAAATAGCCCGATATACCCGACAGAGGGCTCCGTCGGTAGGGCAAAGATCGAGTATGCCGGTGGAATTCTTGGTGGTGATGACAACTTCGCGAAGCTCGACCTCCTCTGGACAAGGTATCAGGAAATCGAGTCGGGCTTCGTTCTGGCATCGAGGCTAAGGCTGGCAGATGCTGGGAACCTTGCACCCGGCGAGGATATACTTCCCCACAATCGGTTTCGGCTGGGTGGAGGCTCATCGGTCAGAGGGTTCGAGGAATTCTCTATGGGTCCCCGTGATAAGACCGGCTTGCCGACGGGAGGAAAGGTGCTATTCCTTGCAAACTATGAACTCCGCTTTCCCATATACTGGAAACTGGGCGGCACGATATTTGCCGATGCCGGTAACCTGTGGGACAACTATCGCTCGGTCAAGCCAGAGAACATACGCTTCTCATCCGGGATGGGAATACAGTTTCTATCACCCGTGGGACCTGTCAGGCTCGACTATGCGGAAAGATTAACCCGGCTCGACGCAGGGACAAACGGGATGTGGCATTTTGGATTGCTATATGCATTCTAAAAAAGATACAGTATGGTTCGCCACAGATGGAACACTCACCCGACTTGCACGCTGGTTGAGGCTATTCGGCTACAACACAATCGTCATACCGAACAACCTCCCGATGCTGCTTTACCTCTCCTCTCATCAGGGAAGGCTGCTTCTGACACGCAGTCGAAGATGCTATGAACTTGCAGGAAAAGATGCCGTTCTTGTCCCCTCCGAGAAACTGCCCGAGCAGATAGCATTTTTGAAAGAGAGATTGAGCATAAAAACAGAACCTATTTATACTCGCTGCACCCGCTGCAACGCAACAGTTTTCCCGATAGAGAAAGAAAAAGTCAGGCAGCTCGTTCCACCGCACACATACAAAACGCACAAGGATTTCTTTTTCTGCCCGATATGCAGAAAAATCTACTGGCAAGGAACACACGAAAAGCGTGCCCGTGAAACTCTAAGGAGGTTTCTGAAGTGAAATGGAACAAAGAAAAGCTCACGATAAAGGAGGCAATGTCCATCCAGCAGGAGCTTGCATCGAAGGTCAGGCTCATCCCGTATGAAGGGGTTCCATCACTCGTTGGCGGGGTCGACCTGTCGTATTCAAAGAAAACGGGGAAATTTTTCGCCGGGCTTGTCATAATAGCGAAGGGAGAGGAAGGTTTCAAGGTCATCGAAGAGGTCGGATTCACAGGGACTCCCGATTTCCCTTATGTTCCGGGGCTACTCTCATTCAGAGAGGGACCTGCTGTGCTCGAGCTCGTAAGGCGTGTCAAAAACCGCCCGGATGTGCTTTTCTGTGATGGTCAAGGAATCGCCCACCCAAGATTTCTGGGGATAGCAGCCCATATCGGTGTCCTGCTCGAGATGCCATCCATCGGCGTGGCAAAATCGAGGCTCGTCGGGAAATACGAAGAACCCGGAAACGAAAAGGGAAACTTTGCACCTCTTATGTATCATCGGAAACAGGTTGGGGTTGTACTGCGGACAAAGAGAAACACAAAGCCTGTTTTTGTCTCGCCGGGAAACCTCATAACCATTGCCGATGCGATGCGTCTGACACTCGATTTCACAGGCAGGTATCGCATTCCCGAGCCGACTCGGCTTGCACATCTCTTCGTCAACAGGCTCCGGGTCGAACAAAATCCTTGAATTTCTCCCGTTTCATCTTATCTTTCTGAATTGTGAAACCAGTTGCCCTGACAATCGCAGGTTTCGACCCAACAGCCGGTGCGGGCGTCCTCGCCGATAGAGCGGTATTCAGCCATTTCGGTCTGTTTTCTGTCTGTGCGACAGCTGCACTCACCGCTCAGGGAAAAGACGGGGTAATAGAGATTTTCCCTGTTCCTCCCGGACATTTGAGCAAGCAACTATCAGGTATAGAATCGCTTCTTACACCCGATGTGATGAAGATAGGAATGCTGTATTCCCCGGAGAATGTCGAGGTGGTAGCAGAATTTTTACACAGGCGGCAGATAATCTCTGTGCTCGACCCGATGATACTCTCCAAAAACGGCACCCCACTTGTCAGAGAAGAAGCGATACCTATCATAAAGGAGAGACTCTTCCCTGAAGCTTCCCTCATCACACCGAATATCCCGGAGTTCAAGCGGATAACAGGGATAATACCATTCTCAACAGGATGGGAGGAGAAAACATTCGAGTTCCTGAAACAATACAAACAGCTTTCTCTCCTTTTGACCGGCGGGCACAAAAAGGGCGACCCGACAGAGTTCCTGTTCCATCAGGGGAAGTTGCATACATTCATTGGCAGGAGGGTAAGCGGTATAACACCCCATGGGACAGGATGTATCATCTCATCGGCGATAGCGGCGAACCTCGCACTCGATAGAACGCTCCCCGATGCGGTCTCAATTGCAAAAGGATACCTCGAACAGATGCTCAAAAGAGTAATCGTCAGGGGAAAAATCGACTATCTGGAGATAGAATGATAGGTTGGATTTCGGCGGTCGACCATAAACTGTTCTATCTTGTCAACCGCTCGCTCGAATGTGACCTGCTCGACACCATCTGCCCGATACTGACCCTCCCTCTGTTCTGGCTCATACCTCTTGTCCTTATGCTGTATCTAATCATCCGCAGTGAGCCGAAGAAGGGGCTGACCTGGGCACTGCTTTTGCTTGTACTCTTTGCTGTGTCCGACTTTGTGTCATCGGGCTTACTTAAACCTTTCTTTGCGAGGTTCCGCCCCTGCAGAACACTACCCGATGTTCATCTTCTTGCCTACTGCTCAAAGGGGTTCTCATTCCCATCGGGGCATGCCACAAACTCCTCTGCAATCGCTACATTCTCGTTCGTGCTAAAGAGAAAAACAATCTCCGTCATACTAATCTTTGTAGCTCTACTCGTCTCATTTACGCGCGTGTATGTCGGCGTTCACTATCCAACGGATATATTCTTCGGCTGGGCAATAGGAGCAGGCATTGCCTATGGGTTTATAAAGCTTTTCAAACTAATAGAAGGGAAGATGAGACCAAAATGAGAGAAAAGATATTCTGCGCATACTGTGGAGGGAAACTTATCTCAAAGATGAGAGAAGATAGAAAAAGGCTTGTCTGCTCATCCTGCGGGCAGATAGTGTACGAGAACCCCATCCCTGCGACGGCTGCTGTCGTATTGGATGATAAGAACAGAATTCTGCTCGTGAAACGAGGTGTGGAACCGTGCAGAGGTGGATGGTCGCTCCCGGGAGGGTTTGCGGAGATTGATGAAACTATCGAGGAGGCAGCACTCCGGGAGCTTGCGGAGGAAACGGGAATAAAAGGCAAGATTGTGAGGCTTATAGGCGTATATTCACAGCCGAGCCCACAGTATAAAAATGTCCTCTTAGTCGGATATCTTGTTAAAGCTCTATCCAGCAACCTCAGCCCCTCCGACGATGCAGTGGAACTGAGGTTCTTCGATAAGGATTCTCTTCCGGATGTGTGCTTTGAGGGGCATAGACGGTTTATCGAGGCATCCCTCGGTGTAAAACCGAGGGGTAAATACTGAGAAAGGAGGATCCTATGCAGGCTGCTATATTCCCAGGTCA
>NATO01000020.1 GCA_002085385.1 candidate division Zixibacteria bacterium 4484_93 | reverse complement strand
GATGGGGAGACGATAATCCATAAAGGGAAACTAATATCGGGAGATATAGAGGAGAATGTGGTTGCCAAGATAGATGTGAACCGCCGAATTGCCACAGCTCGCAACCACACAGCGACACATCTGCTCCAGGCAGCACTGCGAGAACTCCTCGGGGAACACTGCCACCAGTCCGGCTCGCTCGTCGAACCGGAAAGACTGAGATTCGACTTCTCTCACTCTAAACCACTGACAGACGAGGAACTACTCGAGGTCGAGCGGCTCGTCAACGACTCCATACTCTCCGATATACCGGTGGATATATACGAATGTCCGTATGAGGAGGCAATGGAAAAGGGTGCAATGGCTCTTTTCAGCGAGAAATACGATGAGATTGTCCGTGTGGTCGAGGTGCCGGGTGTGAGCAGAGAGCTTTGCGGCGGAACACATATAAACCGCACAGGTGAAATAGGAATGTTTATCATAATATCCGAGACAGGAATCGCCTCCGGCATCAGGCGAATCGAGGCAATAACGGGAACATCCGCACTCGAATATATACAGCATCAGCGAAACATAATGTCCGAGATTTTATCCTCACTCAACTGCCCGAAGGAAAAAGTGCTGGACAGAATAGAAAGTCTTCTGGAACAGATAAAAGGTCTGAAAAGGGAAAAGGAACAGCTTGCACTCACCGCATCGAGTGCCAACATCACCAAAATAATAGAGAATGCCCCGCAGGTAGAGAACTCACGGCTCATCGTCCACAGGTTCAACGAAATGACAAGGGATGTTCTCTTCAAACAGCTGGATATAATCAAATCGAATCTACCATCCGGGATAGCGGTTCTCTTCTCAAAAACAGCCGATGATAAGGTGGCAATCATCGCTTATGTCACGGAGGATTTGAGGCTAAAACACAGCATCTCGGCAAAGGACATCGTAGTGGAGATAGCTAATGTTGTTTCTGGAAGCGGCGGCGGCAGAGACGATATTGCTCAGGCAGGCGGAAAGGATGTAGACAAGATAGACGATGCAGTAGAGGAGGCAAAGCGACTCCTCGCGAGGCTTATGGTCAGATGAGAGGGCTCTTTATCACATTCGAGGGGATAGATGGAAGCGGCAAGAGTACACAAATCAGCCGCCTGCGGGATTATCTTGTAGATAAAGGGTATCGAGTTGTTCTGACAAGGGAGCCCGGTGGCACATCGATTGGAGAGAAAATAAGGGAACTACTGCTCGACAGAGAAAGCAGCGGTATGCACCCTTTAACAGAGCTTTTCCTCTACTTCGCATCGAGGGCACAACACGCATCGGAGTTCATAATCCCGCTTCTTGAGCAGGGGGTTACTGTTATATCCGACAGGTTTCACGACTCATCCGTTGCGTATCAAGGTGGCGGAAGAAAACTTGGGATAGAAACTGTTGAAGATTTAAGGAAACTTGCCACACTGGGGCTCGAACCTGATATTACATTCTACCTCAACATCGACCCGACCGTCGCGAGGGAGAGAATGGGAAACCGGATGTTCGACAGGCTCGAGGCAGAGAAGCTCGGGTTCTACCGAAGGATACAAAACGCCTATGGCGAGCTTTTGAAGATATATCCTGGCAGAATAAAACTGATAGATGCATCCGGAACTCCGGATGATGTCTGGAAAAGGATAGAGCAACAGATAGAACATCTTTGGAAAGATAGGAGGTCAAGATGAAGAAGTTTTTTATCCCGATATTACTTGCGGCACTGATTCTTCTCTCCATCGGGTCGCTGTTTGCGCTCAGGGACGAGGAGAACCTGTATTCGAGCATACGGCTTGTCGGCAGGATAATCACCGAGACCTATACGAAGTATGTGGACGATTTCGACCTCCAAAAGGCTATCGAGGCAGGGATAAGCGGAATGCTCTCGACCCTCGACCCGCACACCGTCTATTTCGAGGAGAAACAGTACGAGGACCTCAAGGTGGATACTCGTGGGAAGTTCGAGGGGCTCGGCATCGTCATCGGCATAAGAGACAATGTCTTAACCGTTATCTCCCCGATTGAAGGGACACCAGCATACCGTATGGGGGTTCGGGCAGGCGACCAGATAGTAAAGATAGAGGGAAAAAGCACCAGAGGAATAATAATAGAACAGGCTGTGAAAAAGCTCCGGGGACCAAGGGGAACAAAGGTTACCATATCGATAAGACGCCCTGGTGAACCGAAGCTCCTGGATTATACCATTACCCGCGATGTAATTGAGATAAAGAGCGTTCCATTCTATGGAATGATAGACGATGAAATCGGCTACATAAGGCTCACCCGCTTTTCCCAGGACGCATCCACAGAGGTAGCAGAGGCCCTGAAATCGCTAAAGGAAGAGGGAATGAAAAGCCTCATCTTCGACCTGCGGAGCAATCCAGGCGGACTTCTCCGTCAGGCGGTCGAGGTGGCAGGACTGTTTTTGCCTGAGAACTCACTTATCGTCTCCACAAGGGGGAGAAAGAGCTATCACTCGCAGGATTTCCGCTCATTCGCTCCACCTGAGTTTGACGAGGGAAAGCTTGTCGTTCTTGTCAATCCCGGCTCGGCATCGGCATCGGAAATCGTTGCAGGTGCTATCCAGGACAACGACCGCGGGCTCACACTCGGACAGGAAACTTTCGGAAAAGGGCTTGTCCAATCCGTAATCGACCTCGGAAACAATACCGCCCTCAAGATTACGACAGCAAAATACTATATCCCAAGTGGAAGATGCATCCAGAAAGAGAACTACCTCAAGCGGAAGGAAACCGCTATCTACTCCAGATACTACACAGGTGAGGAGGAAGAAAAGCTACCTGAAGAGGAAGAAGAAACAGAGGAGGATACGACAAGGGAGCTCTTCTATACGCTCGGTGGAAGGGTAGTGTACGGTGGAGGAGGGATAACCCCGGATGTCAAGGTCGAACAGCAGAAACTCAACCGACTGGAGATAGAGCTGGAGAGAAAGTCTATGTTTTTCGGCTTCGCCATCGAATACACAAAAACTCACAAGGAGCTCTCTCCTGATTTTGAGGTCACAGATGAGATGCTGGACGAGTTCAAGGAGTACCTCACGCGGTCTGAGTTCGAGTTCAAGACAAGACCACAGGAGGAACTGGAGAACCTAAAGAAAATACTCGATGAATCGGATGTTGATTCCTCCGCTTACGAGTCGCTCATCCCGTTTGAGAAGATACTCGAGAATGAAAAGGAGGAAGAATTTGGCGAAAGTATCGACTATATAAAGCATAGCATCAAGCGTGAGATAGTTTCCGCCCTGTGGGGCGAAAAGGAGAGGTATCGACAGACAGTGTTGAAATACGACCCTGATATAAAGAAGGCTGTGGAGATACTCGGCACCCCCGGAGAATACGAGAAATATTTCGCCCTCACCGAGAAGTAGAATGCACATAACAGGCGGGAAATTGCTGGGAAGGGGTATCTTCCTCAAGCGAGACCGTGTCCGCCCTATTCAGGAGAAGACGAGGCTCGCTATCTTCAACCTCCTGAAAGATATAGATGGCAAATCCTTCCTCGACCTATTCTCAGGAACAGGGATTATGGGTATAGAAGCTTACTCACGTGGAGCACATCCGGTGTTCTTTGTCGATATCGATGTGTCGAACATCATTGCAAACATCGAGCAACTCTCTCTGTCAACCGCATCGGGACTCATCGTGAAGAAAAAGGATGCTATGCGATTTATAGTGTCATCAAACCGAAGATTCGACATAATATTCGCAGGACCACCATTTATCGAAAGCTTCTACCGGATGATAAGAGAAAATCTAACAGAGATAAGAAAGCATCTAACAGAAAACGGCATATTCATACTGCAGGTCGGGAAGAGGTTTTTCAGCAGGGATATTTTCTCTACTCCGGATGACGAGCGAATATACGGTGAGTCGGTCTTCCTGTTTTACCATCAGGCAGGGAAGAAGCTGTTGATGTAGAAATCCACCATAACCTGCCCGTAGAAACAGGCAATAACAGCAGCCAGCGATATATACGGACCAAACGGAATGTAATGGTCATCTACCTTTCTTTTCCTCGATTTGAGAAGGAGCAGACCACCACCGAGCAAGACAGCGAAAAATGCAGCAAGTATTACCACAAGAATCGACTTTTGCCAGCCGAGAAACGCACCAATAAAAGCCATAAGCTCCACATCACCGAAACCCATACTCTCCTTCTTGAACATCACACCACCGATAAAACCAAAACAAAGCAGTATTCCTCCCCCAACGAAGATGCCGATGAGGGAATTTAATATATCGTGTTCAAAAAGGGAAAACAGTAATCCCACAGCAATCCCTGGCAGGGTTAGTGCTTCAGGAATTATCCTCTTGTCAATGTCTATGAAGGAGATTGCAACGAGTGATGAGAAAAGATATATCGACTTAAAAAAACCCAGTGAGAATGAGAAACCAGAATACCAGAAGGCAAACAGAAACCCCAAAGCACATAAACCCTCCACAAGCGGATATCGGAGAGATATACGCTCCCCGCAGTGCCTGCATCTGCCACCGAGGATAATGTAGCTTACAATAGGGATATTGTCGTAAAAAGCAATCGGATGATTGCATTTGGGGCAGTGTGAGCCAGGGAAGATAATCGACTCTCCCCTCGGGAGACGCCAGATAAGCACATTCAGGAAACTACCTATAACCGAGCCGAAGATGAACACAAAAACCGCTGCAAGATATGTCATTCCCTCCTCCATTTCACCAACATCAGCTTACCTTACATATCTCCGTAAAAAACCCCCTCTTCATCGATTCTTATCTGCTCAAACTTATTTCCATCGAGGTCTGCATCATTCTTCTCGGTAGCAACAATCCATACACTCGTTTCTATATCACCCGTTTTACCCGGACAGGCAGTGTAGTCGTATCTACGAGTCTCACTGGGAAGCATCCATGTTTTTATAGGAAACAGATTCGGTGCCAGGGAAGCAGCGTATGTTCCATATTCCTCATAATAGCAGAGTTCAAGCCCGTAAAGCTGCTTCAACACCATAAGAGACTCACTCCTGCGCGACTTGCCGATAGCAGCTCGATAACGGGTAACCGCAAGAGTAACCAGGATACTGATAAGAACAACCACTATCATCAACTCTATCAAGGTCAACCCTTTCCGACATTCCATATCCCTTTCCTCCAGCTAACAATCTAACATCGATTCATAAAACAAGCAACAAAAAAAGGCAGGAAGAAATATTCTCCCTGCCTTATGCTTCTCATCTCAAAGAGCTCACGGAATCACCCCACCTGTGATGTTCCCATCACCATCGATGACAACATCGGTGACACCGGCAAGCGATGCATCAACATCTGTGTTGACTACTGCCTTGGCACCACCGCCGTCCGTCAGGTAGTAGTTGAACCTTGGTTTCCCGGAAGGAAGCGAGAACCCCATCTGAGCAGCAAGCTTACTGGCACCAGTACTGTTCCAAGCAGCCCCATCCGTCATCTGGAAGTCAGCATTTACCGGGTAGTAACCGTACTCTTCATAGTAGGTCTGCGAGAGCGTCCACAGCTGCTTCACAACCCCCTTTGCCTCGGAGATTTTCGCCTTCTTTGACGCCGCCATAAAACGCGGAATAGCAAGCGCTGCCAAGATTCCGATGATGACCACAACGATCATCAACTCAATGAGGGTGAAACCTTTCCTGTTCCTCATCTTACACCTCCTTAAGGTTTTGGGTTAAAATTCTTCACTTTTCAAATTCCACTTTCCTACTTGCAACTACCGTGCCAAACTTTCGGTTATCGCCTATCTCTACACGGCAGAAAAGGTTGCACAGCTCTTATCACTGGAAAAAGAAAAGGGGGAAAGCCCTCTTGAGTGTTGCATTTTGCAAAATCCTAATTTTTCTCATCCGAGAGGATATCATATAGAAGGTATGCTTCCTTTTTGGGCAGATTCCCTACCAAAAGCTGCCTAACAACGATGCTCAGCGTATGTCCCGGATACATAATTGTTATCTCATCCCCAACAGATATATTTTTAGACCCCTTAGCTACCTTTCCATTTACGAGGACAAGCCCTTCGTCTGCGGCTCTTTTTGCGAAGCTGCGTCGCCTTATAAGCCGGGAGACCGAGAGGAACTTATCCAATCTCATATCCTAATATCGATATAGACGGTTTTCTTGAACCTCTCCAGCCAGCTATTTATCTCTTTCTCTATCCTGTGGTTGCGGGCGATGTTCTGGATGATATCGAAGTCGGTTTCAAGTGTCAGTTTCTTCTCTGGAGTAAATGATATAACCTTGAATATCTGGAAACCTTCGTCTGTCTCGATTATCGGTAGAATATCTCCTGTGGTTGCCCCCTTCACATATTCCCTCAATGGTGGCAGGAGAGCATCGACATAGAACTTGCCGAGATAGCCCGAGGAGTCACGGGTTGCGGCATCGTCCGAGAAGTCTTTCGCAAGCTCGCCGAAATCGTAAAGTGAATCCCTGGCAAGCGTATGGACACTATCTGCGAGGGAGATAAGTTGCTGGTATCGCTCGGGTGTAATGGGAGTTTTGACGAGTATATGAGCAATCTCGACCGTCTCCTTGCTCTTCGAGAGGAGCATCAAGATGTGAAACCCCTGCTGGCTTCTGATAGGCTCGGAGAACTTCCCCACCTCGAGCGAAAAGGCAACGGAATCCAATGGTGCTGCCAGGTCTCCTCGCTTGAACCTGCCGAGCGCTCCTCCTTTCTTTGCGGTCGCCTCATCCTCCGAGTATCTCTTAGCACAAATCTCAAAGCCGCTCCCTTTCACAAGCTCATCGTATACCATCTCAATCTTCTCTCTCGCCCTCTTTATCGTTTCACTATCGGGGGATATCTCTATAAGGATAGCAGCGAGCTCGACAGATGCCGGGACATCGGGAAGTGAATCCTTGAACTCCTCGTAGAAACTTCTGACATCCTCATCAGAAAGCTCAACTCTGGTGAACTTTTTTTGCAGGAATCTCTCTTTCAAGAGTGAGTTCCTTATCTCACGCTTCATTTTCTCCCTGAATGTCTTGATACTGAATCCGGAGCTTGCAAGCTCCTGCTCGAACTCCTTCGTGGATGGATACCCTTTTTTCGCTTTCTCCCAGCGTTCGTTCCAGATTGAGTCCACCTCAGCCTCCGAGACCTGGATGCTCTCCCTCCCTGCCGCCACGAGGACAAGAGCCTCCTCTATTAAACGTTCCAGGACATCCCCCATCACGCGTTTCTTACCCTCTTCTGTTCCGAGCTCATCCTCGGAGACCAAACCCTGCTGAACAAGGTTCGCTATGGCAAAGTTGAGCTCTGACTCCAGTATCGGCTCATCCCCAACAACGGCTACTATCTTATCCTCGGAAACCTGAGAGAACACAAAAAGCGGCAAAAAGATAAAAAGGAGACTAAATGCTATCTTCCTCGACATCTGTTGTCTCCTCGTATGATGGGTTTATCCAGATGGAATGCTCACCTCGAAGGGAATCTATGAAAGAGCTAATCCTATCCGAACTTTTGCGTGAGTATAATATGTAGTGAATGTCATCACGAACCGCCTCGAATGGGAGAATTACCCCCTGCTTAACAGAGGAAATTTTCTTGATAATAAAGTAACCAAAACTCGTTTCTATCGGCTCTGACAATTTACCATCCCCCATCGAGAAGGCGACCTTCGCCACCTCCTTCGGCAGCTCGTCTCTGGTGAAAAAGCTACCCGACGAGTCCGAGAGATACAGAAATGGCTCGAACCTCCCAATTGGGACACCGTTTGTAATCTTCTCATGAACAGAGCTTGCTGTATCGGCATCCTCGATACTCAGGAGAATAAGCCTGACCATATCGTTCTGGGCAGTGTAGAGAGAACTGTTGCGATTGTAGTAATCCAGCAGGGAGTCTTCCTCTATTTCCAGCCCATCCAGCACCACCTCTTGGATGAGATGTTCCGTCAGTATGTAGCGGCTGTATTCCTCAATTTCCTGCTTGATATCCTCCCGCCTGTCGAGCTTCCTTTTTCTTGCCTCCCGATACAGGAGTTCCTGGTCAATCCAGCTGTTCACGGCATCTTTTACATAGCCCGAAGAGAGCACCTCCGATGAATATCCGACCATCTGTGACAGCTCATCCTCGGTGAGTATAGTTTCGTCCACACGGGCAACAGGCTCCTCCTTATTCGAGCAGGAGAGGAGGAGCAAGAACAGTATCAAGATATATCTTTTCATAGGAGAGAGATTGTGCCCCCGATGCCACTCACACCGGGGGCGGTCAGATTTTTACCTGGTCGAGGATGTATCGGGAGATTTCTCGTATTTGGACTTGTCGATGCTGCTGGCAAGCCTATCCTCGTAAATTTTAACCTTTATCTTCTTCTTATGCTCTTCAACCCAGTCTTTCAGGACATCCTCCTTCTTCTGGCGGAGGAGCTTGTTCTCTATTCTCTTCTTGACGAGATTAAACTGTTTAACTTCGGGCTCCTTTTTCCCGATGAACTGGATGATGGAGTATTTCCCGCCAGCCGGAATAGGGTCGGAGATATCACCTGGTTTCATATCCTTTGCCACACGAAAGAGTTCAGGGTATCTTGCCTCGGTGAAGAAACCCAGTTCTCCCCCACGGGATTTTGCTGCTGCTCTCAGCGTGTGCTCCTCAGCGAGCTTTGCAAAATCTCCACCTGCTTTTGCCTGCTTGGCAAGCTTTTCCGCCTCAGCGGCAGTTGCCACCTGTATCTCTCTGACATTCACCTGCTCGGGGCTCATAAACTCGTCCTGATGTTCATCGTAGTAGCTCTTAAGCTCATCATCGGTTACCTGTGCCTTAGAGTAAATCTCGTCATTCTTGAACTTTCGCAGCATCTCACGCTCAATCGCCTCGGTCAGTTTCTCCTTATATTCTGGGCTATTTTCAATCCCCTGCTCCTCAGCATATTTCACGAGAAGCTCCTGAATAAGTGCATTTTTGCAGTAATCAAGGAGGTCGGCATCAGAGGAGAACGCAGGTCTACGGTAAGGGGGAAGCTTCTTTAACCCTTCGACAAAGTTGCTTACAGTCCAGGAGCCATATTTGTAGGTCATAAGGGTTCTGGAGTTCTCCTCCTCAGAGAATACAGGGAGTCCCGTTTTGCTTGTATCCTGTGCAAATCTATCGATAACAAGCTTTGCTGTTTCCGGGTTGAGTTGAACCTCGGCACCCTCTTTAACCCTCTCGACAAATGCACTGGCGAGTTGCTGCTGGCGAACCCGCTTGAGCTGCTGGCGGAGCTTGTCCTTTTGCTGCTCAAACGGCAACTGATTCCTTTTACGCTTCTCCTCCAGCTTTACTATGTGCCACCCGAACTGCGTCTTGACTGGCTTGGAAACTTCACCGACATCGAGTGAGAATGCGGCATCCTCAAACTCCTTGACCATCCTGCCACGGGTAAAGAAGCCAAGGTCTCCGCCCTTCTTCTTGCTCCCGGGGTCCTCGGAGAATTTCTCTGCAAGCTCGGCAAAATCCGCACCAGACTTTATCGCCTCATACAGGCTATCCGCAAGCGATTTATCCTTCACGAGGATATGCCGAGCCCGAACCTCCTCACCAAGCGATTTATAGTAGTCCATAAGGTCATCATCGGTGAGATTAACCTTCTCCACAACCTCCTTCTGGTATAGAACATTCAGGAGGAGATTATTCTTGCTCTTCTCGATGGCAGCAAGCACCGTCGAGTCTTTGTCGAACCCAGCCCTGTATGCACCGGCAAGAAGCAGTTTATCCTGCACCAGTTGCTCCAGCATATCCTTCTTCTTCTGCAGCTCATCCTCAAACGATGTAAAGCGACTCCATCTTGGGTCGAACCTTGCGTTCACATCATCGATGGTGATATAGCGTTTCCCAACCTTCGCCACAACATCCTTCGGTGCCTTCTGGCAGCCGGCAATAGCCAGAATGACAGCCCCCGACAGCAACAGCAGCAAAAAGCGTCTCATACACACCTCCTTGTTCAAACGGATGTTAAATCGTTTAATGTCTTGCTTAATTTATCGATCTTTGCCTTTATCTCAGCAAGCTTTTCCTTCTCTCTCTCTACAACATCCTCGGGCGCCTTCTGCGTGAAATTTGTGTCCGACAGGCGCCTCCCGGTTGACGAGAATATCCCGCTCAACCTTTCTATCTCCTTCTTTATTCGTCTGACCTCCGATTCTATATCGACCAGCCCCTCGAGCGGAATATATACCTCTACATCGCCTGCAATGGCAGAGCCGACAACCCCATCAGGCTTCTTGTTTGCAATCTTCATATCAGAGAGTTCAGCGAGGAACAGAAGCAGGGAGTGGTTTCTCTCAAGTATAGGAATTAAAGATTCATCCCGCGGAATGAAGAACAGCTCTGCCTTCTTCCCCCTCGGTATTGAAAGCTCACCACGAATGTTCCTTATCGCATATACAATCTGCTTGATGAGTTCGAACTCCCTTTCAGCATCCTCGTCGATGTAGAAATCATACGGGTCGGGCCAATCGGCAACGACAAGATGCTCACTCTCCATACCGCCTATGTAGTTCCCCCTGAGTTTCTGCCAGAGTTCCTCTGTGACGAACGGTATAACAGGATGGTATAGCCGGAGGATATTATCGATTGTATAGAGAAGCGTCTTCTCAATCTCGGGTTTTGTATCCTGGTTTCCCAGAACTGGTTTTATCCCCTCGAGATACCAGTCGCAGAACTCGTTCCAGAAGAACTGATAGAGCCTCCTGCTCGCCTCGCCTACCCTGAAATCGGAAAGTGAATTCGAGATGTCCGCCTTTGCTTTCTCGAGCCGCGAGAGTATCCAGCGATTTATCGGGAGGGTGGGTGATATATCCTGAATCTCATACCAGCTATACTGTCCATCAATATTGAGGAATGCGAATCTAACAGCGTTCCAGAGCTTGTTGACAAAGTTCCGCCCCAGCTCGAAATCACGCACAGAGATAAAAAGGTCCTGTCCCTGAGTCGACTGCGAGATGAGTGTATAGCGGAGCGCATCCTTGCCATATTCCTCGATTATCTCAACAGGGTCTATCCCGTTGCCGAGCGATTTGCTCATCTTCCTGCCAAGTTTATCCCTGACCGTTCCATGGATAAGAACATCAAAGAACGGCACCTGACCTGTAAAATGTATCCCTGCCATTATCATCCTGGCAACCCAGAAGAATATTATCTCCGGTGCTGTAACAAGAATATCCGTCGGGTAGAAATGCTGCAGGTCATCCGTGATGTCCGGCCAGCCCATAGTGGAGAAGGGCCAGAGCCACGACGAGAACCAGGTATCGAGAACATCGGTCTCCTGATGAAGCCTATCGGAACCACAATGAGGGCAAACCTTCGGTTTCTCCACCGCCACAGTGAACTCCCCGCATTCATCGCACCACCAGACAGGCATCCTGTGTCCCCACCATATCTGACGAGAGATGCACCAGTCCCTGATGTTATGCATCCACTCGAGATATACCTTCTTCCATCTTGGCGGATGGAAACGGACAATATCCCTTTCAACGACGGCAATCGCTGGCTCAGAGAGCGGCTTCATCCTGACAAACCACTGGTCGGAGAGATATGGCTCAACCTCCGTGTGGCAGCGATAGCAGTGCCCGACAGAATGGGTGTAATCCTCGATTTTCTCAATCAGACCGAGGGATTTCATCCTCTCGACAATCTTCTCTCGTGCATCGTATCTATCGAGCCCGGCAAACTCGCCCGCATTCTCATTCATCACAGAATGCTCATCCATAACAACAACCGCGGGTAGATTGTGCTCTTTCCCTATCTCAAAGTCGTTAGGGTCGTGAGCAGGAGTTACCTTCACCGCACCCGTGCCAAACTCCGGGTCGACCATCTCATCTGCGATAACGGGAATTTCTCTCCCAATAATTGGGAGAACAAGCGTCTTACCGATTACATCTCTATAGCGCTCATCGGCAGGGTTCACAGCGACAGCAGTATCACCGAGCATAGTCTCCGGACGCGTCGTCGCAACGACAACATAATCCCCTT
>NATO01000019.1 GCA_002085385.1 candidate division Zixibacteria bacterium 4484_93 | reverse complement strand
CTAAGGAGAATTAAGAAAAAAGGAGTGGATGAATTCCTTAAAGGAAAAAAAGAGTGGTATAGTAAGCCAAAATGAAAATATTAGACGGGGTTCGGAACTCTGCGGTTGCTTCGCAACCTTGCCCTTTGGGTCATATAACAGCAGACATACGGCTACGCTTCGCTACGCCCGAATTGCCTGCGGCAACTTCGTATGTTCGCAGAATGTTAAAGAAACAGGCAAAGAACCTCCATCGCTTTATCTTGAAATCAACGAACGGCGCAAGAAAGCTGATAAATGGGAAACCCATAGAATACTTGTATTTGATGATGTTCTGCTGGAATTCGTGCAGGAACTGAAGAAGGCAGCAAGGTTCATAGCAGATAGGGCATTGGCTAACTAAATTATATCTGCTGTTTTGTTCGAACAACCTACAAATTGGGGTGGAACTGTTTTGAGGAGTATTTTCCTTCTTTTCCTTTTTATCCCACGGATTCTTTTTTCTCAGTCTGAGGCGCCTTACATCTACACATCGAGCGACCTCGATGAGGCTCTCGGAACGGGTGTCATCTCTTATGACCAGTTCAATCAACTCTCACTTCTCTTGGAAGAAAAGGTCGATATAAACAGTGGCAACCTCGACAAGCTTCTAATTATTCCTGGCGTTTTCCCGAAGTGCATCGAGGAGATTGAAAGGGAGCGCAAATCCATCGGCAGATTCAAGAGCCTCGAGGAATTTATCGAATCCTACAGTTGCGACATCGAATACATCATTGCCTTTATAAAATACACTCCTTCCCCTGTTCGTGTTAAGTCGAGGCTGGAGGTGACCACGACCCATAGGCTTGATGTCGACTACAATCCGATGCACTATATTTTCTTGTCTGAGGGTGTAGGGGACCTGGGGTTTAATATCCGTCTGAAGCAGCGAGGGAAATCGCCACTTCTTGCCCTGAGGCGTTCGGTTTCATACGAGAAGGGTAAAAACCGCCTGATACTCGGCAATTTTAACACCGGTTGGGGAGAAGGTCTGCTTGTTGGCACGAGGTATGTTCTGCGATTGGCATCTTGGGAAGAGTTCTCTTGGTGTCATTTTCTCGCATACCGAGTACTCCGGCATCCGCGATTTTACATTCTCCCCGAAGCTCGAATACAGCGGGTTCGGGCTATCCTTCCTTGTCGAGAGGAGGGATTGGCGCTCGAGCAGATTATCTCTCCTCGGAGCATCTATTTTCGGCAGACCAAGATTTAGATACGGTCAACTGTTCTTCGAGACAGCGTATCTTTCCAACGGCTCTTTTGCTACAAATATCCGGTTTCGCCAGAGGATACTGAAAACCAGGTTTGAACTGCGTTACTTTTTCTACTCGACCGATTTTTACCCGCTTCATTCTGCTGGTGAAAGTGAAGGTAGTAAGCACACAATCTACCCCGATTCGGTCTACCTTGAGACAGAGCAGGCTGGCAAGGAGGGGGCTGTCATCTCTGATGAATTCGTCTGGGGTGAAAGAAAGCTTCGCCTCGAGGGTAGAGTATATCGGGACAGGCTCAACTTTACATCTGGCTCGACAGGGAGACTACTGTTTTATTCCCCGTTGTGGAGGGGGAAGTTCCGTTTTATCGCAGATTATCTTGCTAAAGGTTCGGTTGGCAACACAAACTCGAAATATGACCTCCGCGCTCTGTATCAGTGGCAGAATGTATCGCTTTATTCCAAATTCGGCAGGACACTCACTGGCTTGACGCATATTGTTGGCTATGCCAGTTATCGATTCTCTTATCCGAAGGGGAATGAATTTTTTGTTCGTACTCGCTGGATTCAGACAGATATATCGGACGCTACATCGGGATACCCCGAGCTTCTTCTCCAGCAGATAGTCAGGATAAAGCCTGTTGAGTTCTCGCTGAGATATCTTGTCCAGCTCAAGCAGAACAAGGATAACCTCAATGAGTTCCGTCTGGAGCTGTCCGTCTCACCGTGAGCTGGGCTACTCTTTCTTACACAGCTATTTCAGATACACCATCTTCTTTGTCAGCACATTCCCGTCTGCTCTCAGGCGGACAAAATATATCCCGCTTGTTGCATCCTGTGGCTGCCAGATAACGGAATGCTCACCTATGCTGTTCTCGACGGGCAAGGTCTTAACCTTCGCGCCCAGAATGTTGTATATTGCCAGTTCGAGTGGTGTTTCTCTGTTTATCCTGTATGATATCCTCACCGTTGCATTGAATGGATTAGGATACACAGAAAGAGCTGGTTTTTCCGGGGTAAGATTTTCTTCCTCCACATCGAGGACATAGGTTGTGTAAGCGTCTCTTGCGGCTTCTGCATTGTTCTCAAAATCTGTGAGGTTGTCTCCTGCAAGTATAGCATAAACAACTCTTGTTTCGCCGTCCGGTGCGAGCGTGAATGGTCCGCTTACAAGCATCATCGACCAGTCCTTGCCATCGCTCTCGGCATCGGTTATATTAAATGCTCCACTCATAAAATTGTATTTTACGGTATCTACCCAGCCCATTCCTGTGGGATAGACATGTTCCTCGTTATCGACCATACTTCCTCTGGCAAGCGGTGTCAGTCCTGCGAGTCCGACATAGGCGGGCATATCGGGTGGTGAGTCGAAATCATACATATAAGCCCACTCATTTGTCGGGTCATATCTACCCTTATCATACCAGACAGGTCCCCCGGAATATTCATAGTGTATATCCCAGTCGGCGTAGTATGCCGTGTAGAAGTTGGATATGGTCGACCTCGAGCAGTTCTTCAATCTGAATAGCATAATGACGAAATCGTTATTTGGAGCCGATGCCCAGGCATAGGTATGTAGATACACCTCCATTTGATTATCCGGGTCGATAAAATATGTCCAGTAGTCCTGGTCGGATATACCCGGTATGCTCGAATGTATTAAGTCCGTCGGCACAAGCTCCGACTCCCTGCCGTTTTCACCTGTGACAACATTCTCATATTCGTATCCGATAAAGAAGTAACCGCCGAACAGGTAATTTAGTGTCTCCGATTCAGCTGGATAGACGAACCCCGTTCCCTGTGGTGGGTCAGCCACAGGGTCATAGAACCCGAATGAGCCGAAGTTGGTAACCGTGTATAGCACATTCCCGATATCGTGGTCGATGAATGTCCTCAGGGCTGTCCCCACATTGAGGTTGAATGTGTCATAAGTGGAGTAGCTGCCCGAGGCGGTTATGTTAAGGATAAATTCAATCTCCTGTCCGAGCGGGCAGGTGGAGGAGACCGTGATATCGAAATGGTCTGTAGAATTCGACTTCATCTCACCTGTGCCGATGCTTCCGTATGATGATGAACCATCCGTTATCGTTATATACGGTGATGGTGATGTTAGCGTTGCGTTCACGGAGCTTGCTGGAAGCCCGAGGTTTTTCAGTGTAACCTCAAGTTCGTCTGTCTCTCCTGCATCGAGTCTATGGTCGCCATCACCTCCTGTGTCATACACCGCAACATTGTTGAACCTAACTGCAGGAGATGTAGCAAGCGGTGTTGCATCCACAGCATCATCAGCGCAAACCCTGCCTGCTCCACTGAGGTTGTCTCTTCCAGATGACATAATGTCGAGCGCTGTCAGCTCAAGGATGGAATCTATCTCCTCTGGTGTCAGTCCGAGGTTCTTCGATAGCATAAGTGCAATGGTTCCTGTGAGATGTGGAGCCGACATACTCGTGCCGCTCATTGTGGTATAGGAATAATCGTTTCCCCCATAGCAGGATTCGATATCCTCTCCGGGTGCAGCGATATCAGGTTTTTTGAGTCCTGGTGTGTACGGATAATCGTTGTACTCCTCTGTGTCCCATTCCGTTGGTCCATAGCTGGAGGAGTAAGACCAGTTATCGGATGAGTTTGTTGACCCGACGGCGAGCACCGCTGTGTGTCCACCCGAGCCATACCAGGGTGGTGGACAGTCGGCTGGGGAAGAGATGTCATTTGGGACAGAGTAATGTCCTCCCATGTTGTTTCCATTCCCGGCGGAGACTGAGGCTGTTATCCCGGCAGCCAATATCTGCTCGAATGTGTATCTCATAGCATCCCTCAGCATCTCGGTTCTGGCTTCGCCGGAGAAACCGATACTCAGATTGAACACATTAGCCCCATTGTCCACTCCATACTGCAGCCCGTTGACAAGGGCAGAGTAAGAGCCCATTCCTTCGTTACTGAGCACCTTGATAGCCATAATGCTTGCTCCGGGTGCAACGCCGGTCTGTGTTCCCTCTGTGCCATCTCCTGCTACCGTTCCTGCTGTGTGTGTCCCGTGCCAGATACCTGACGCATCATCCCAGGGGTCGCCGTCGTTGTTGTAGGAATTGTAGCCGTAGTAATCGTCTATTATCCCGTTCTCGTCGTCATCGATGCCGTTGTCTGGCGTCTCGCCCGGGTTGTGCCACATCCTGTCCCGGAGGTCATAGTGGGTGTATCTTACGCCAGTGTCTAACACACCGGCAATTACACCTGTTCCGTTATAGCCACTCGACCAGACATCCGGTGCACCTATCTGTGAAACCCCCCAGGCTATCTCATCGGGAGCGGCAATCGTGAATGGATTGGTCGGCGGCATATTATCCAGCAGCATAGGGACAGGTTCGTCCAGTAGAACCCATCTTACCTCTGGCATCTGTGAGATGGAGATGACAACATCCTTTGTCGCTGTGAATGCTATCTGATTGCCAAGCCATAGCGGAAGTATGTTAATAGCTTTTCCATTTTTCTCCTCGTAATATAATCGTCCGAGAACCGCCTGCTGGCTTCTATTTGCCTCCCTCTTTAAGAACTCTATCGTCCTTTCCCTTCTTGATGGTATGGGTAGTCTGCGAAGCTCATCCAGCGAGTCCGCCACATAATCTGCAGGCTCGAGCACAACAGTAACGGGCACACTCTCAAAATCCTTCATCTGGCTTATTTTTCGTGCAAGCTCATCGGAGAGCCTGCCTGCGAAAAGTGAACAGGAAAAAAGCATAAGAGTGAGCACGAAAAAGAGCCTTTTCATCATTCCTCCTTTTAAGTTATCGAAGAATTATAAGATTTCTATCCAGTTAGTCAATCTTTTTCCCTTGTAATCTTCAGGAAAACCGGCTTGAGCTTCTCCGTTTGCCATATGGATATATTCATATTTTGGATGTTGAATTCCCTGTCATTTTCTCGAAAGATAAAATTCTTTTTTTCTCCGTTCTGTGATTTAGCGATTATGCCAAGAAGGGAATCCTCTTTTTCGAGCCTGAATTCCCATCCAAAGATTTGCACATTGTCCGGTGGCACAACCCCGGCGAGTGCAAAGTCAAAATCTGGAATACTGTCTGTTCTTTTGACCGCCCATCCGGCGAATATATCCTTTCTTGCTGAGGCGGATAAGGCGATTATATCGCTGTTTTTGAAGTTCTTAGGGCAGGATGTCCGACGGAAGCTATCCTTTGCGAGTATATTCTCTCCGATTTCCACGGGCAGCCAGCCGTATCCTCTTATATAGCACTCAGCCCATATTGAGTCCACACTTCCCCGGACATATCTTGTCGGGATGCCGACTGCTCTCGCAAGATGAACGAAGTTCTCCAGTCCATCCGGTGGGTCTGTCTGCCAGAGCCGTATGAGAGCGAGTAAAAGCCCAATCTCCCCTTCCGGATGTGCTTTTTCCAGACCCGAGGCAATTTCCTTCTCCTCATTTGATAGTGAGGTATGCTCGAGATACCTCTCAGGCAGCATTGAGCTATCTTTTTGGCTGACGGAAGAAGGGAGTATAATCGGCAGGAAGAGAGAATTGTCGATTGTGGCATAGTAATGTTCCAGGACACGAGAAAAGCTTCCCGACAGCATCAATCCGGGATAATCGAGTGTCGTGTCGAGCGAGAATGTGAAATCCGAGTCGGCAAGCACTATGAACTGTCGATAGGAAAGTGTGTCATATATGTCCTGTGGGAAGATAATTGTAAGGGAGTTTTGCTTATTATCGCTCTTCTCGAACAGGAAACTCTCTTCCTTTTTTATGTTATATAACTCTCCGGAGATATTTCTCCATCTCTTTTCTGCCTCCTCACGGATGGCAGCTATATCGAATGGTGGATAGAACCTGTTCTCTTCGCTGCTGGCAGCCACTTCGACTTCTGTTATGGTGTCGGCTAAAACAAGAAAGCTCTCTCCTTCTGCCTCGAGCAGGGTAATCTCTGGCTCTACCCGGAGGATGCGGACGAATGTCAGGCTATCGGGTAGTTTCCGTGATAAGCTCTTTCTCCCTTTGTAATTGAAGGACAGAATGCTGTCAGGGGTGAGGATAAAAAAATTATCCTCTGCAAGCAGGATATCTCTGGTGTCATCTACTCCATCGAGTTGAACGGGGATTGCATCTCCATAAGGGTCGACTATCACGATTCCTGTTTCTGTTCCGAGCCAGATATATCCTGTTGAATCAACGATTGCACAGTTTGCTCTGCCAAATGGTTCCCCGTCGAACGGGAAGAGAAGTTGTGGAATGGATATAAGAATGAGTGAGAGTAAAATTTTTTTCATCGTCTTGCCATCGTCTTTCGGAGTCTCTTTATCTCGTCCCGGTAGAATGCAGCCTTCTCAAAATCGAGCATCTCGGCGGCGGATTTCATAAGCTTGGTCAATTCATGTATCGTATCCTGTATGGATA
This sequence comes from candidate division Zixibacteria bacterium 4484_93, assembly GCA_002085385.1. Taxonomy (GTDB): domain Bacteria; phylum UBP14; class UBA6098; order 4484-93; family 4484-93; genus 4484-93. The sequence goes on along the minus strand of NATO01000019.1, from coordinate 6,404 downwards.
ACTTGTCTCCGATATTCATAGCAGGCATCGGTGGTTTTTCTGCTTTCCCTTTCATAATAACATCTGCTATCGATGTGGTTCCGAGTATCTCCTCTCTTGTCTTCTCGATGGAGTGTGGGGTGATGTGATGTCTTTTGTTGAACTCGAGTTGTATATTTCTTCTTCTTTCCGTTTCTGCAATTGCTGCCTGCATCGAGTCAGTCATTCTATCGGCGTATAGGATGACCTCTCCTGCAGCGTTTCTCGCTGCTCTTCCTGCAATCTGAATGAGAGAGCGTTTCGAGCGCAAAAACCCCTCTCTGTCTGCATCTAATATAGCAACGAGACTTACCTCGGGCAGGTCAAGTCCCTCCCGCAGAAGGTTCACGCCGACCAATACATCGAACTCGCCCAGTCTCAGGTCACGCAGTATCTCCACTCGCTCGAGTGCCTGTATCTCTGAGTGGAGGTATCTGACCTTTATGTCAAACTCGGCAAGATATTCTGCCAGCTCCTCGGATGTCCGCTTTGTCAGTGTTGTAACAAGCACTCGCTCATGCTTTTTCACACGCTCTCTAATCAGTCCAAGCAGGTCTTCTATCTGTCCTTGTGTCGGTCTGACTGTAATCTTCGGGTCGACGAGTCCTGTCGGGCGGACGAGCTGCTCGATGACCCTACCATCTGACACCTTAATCTCCCAGTCGGCTGGGGTAGCGGAGACAAAGACAATCTGGGGAGCGAGTTGCAGGAACTCCTCGAAGAAAAGAGGTCTGTTGTCGAGGCAGGAGGGCAGTCGGAAACCATATTCTATGAGTGTTTCTTTCCTCGCTCTGTCACCTCGATACATCCCCTTCAGCTGCGGGACACTGACATGGGATTCATCTATGAAGACGAGGAAATCTTTCGGGAAATAGTCGAGCAGAACCGATGGTCTCGAGCCAGGTGCCCTTCCTGCTATGTGTCGTGAGTAATTCTCTATCCCGGTGCAATATCCTATCTCGAGCATCATCTCGATGTCGTATCTTGTGCGTGTGTCAAGCCTCTGTGCCTCGAGCAGTTTCCCCTGTTTCTGCAACTCCTCCAACCGTTCTGCCAGCTCTGCCTTTATAGAATCTATTGCACCGAGCAGCCTATCCTTGGTTGTCAGAAAATGCCTTGCAGGATAGATTGTTGCCTGCTTCAGGTCATCTCGAAGAACTTCCCCTGTGAGTGGGTCCACGATGCCTATCCTGTCGATTGTATCGCCAAAGAATTCTATCCTTATAACCCTATCCTCGTATGCGGGGTATATCTCGACAACATCACCCCGAACACGAAAACTCCCACGCCAGAAATCGATGTCGTTTCTCGTATAGTGGATTTCGACGAGCTGACGGAGTAGGTCATGAATCTCTTTTTCCTCACCCTTGTTCACAAATACCAGAAGTTCCCGGTAGTCCTTTGGAGAACCGAGTCCGTATATGCAGGAGACACTCGCAACGATTATGACATCCTCTCGCTCGAGTAGCGATGCTGTTGCCTTGAGACGCAATCGGTCTATCTCCTCGTTTATCGATGCGTCCTTCTCGATGTATACATCGGACTGAGGGATGTATGCCTCTGGCTGATAGTAGTCGTAGTAGCTTATGAAATATTCAACGGCATTTTCCGGGAAATATGATTTCAGCTCGCCGTAAAGTTGTGCGGCGAGGGTTTTATTGTGTGAGATGATGAGTGTTGGCTTGTTAAGGTTAGCTATGATATGAGCCATTGTAAAGGTCTTGCCGCTACCGGTGACGCCGAGAAGTGTCTGGTATTTGTTCCCTGCCCGGATGCTCTCTGTGAGTTTTCTTATCGCTTCTGGCTGGTCTCCTCGAGGTGAATATCGAGAGATGAGCTTAAATCTCCCCACTTCGCACCTACTCTGCCCTTATGGTTCCCCTCGACGCCGGCGGTGGCTTGGTAGAGTCGGAGGGTATAACCCCTTTCTCCACAAGGGTGTCTGTCTGGGTGGGTTTCTCCTGGATGAGCTGCAGGACATTGCCACGGTTTATCTCTAAGTCCATTCTCTGCCGTTTCTCCGGTATGTTACGGATGAGGAATCCATTGACCCAGAGTTTTACCATATGTGGTCTTCCAATGGTCAAGAAGAATGCGTTCTTTGCTCGGTATCGCCTGACCTCGCCTCTTGGCACTGTCCCCTTGAATGTGCGTGTCTTATAGTCCACCTCGACCAAAAGCCAGGTTTCGCCCCTCGTCTTTATGATGAGGGTAAGCGAATCTGCTCTCCCTATTGCCCAGACAGGGTTTATATCCTCCGGCGGGACGAGAATATCCTGTGAAAGTTCCGCTGCAATCCCTGTTGCACCAAGCCGGATTGCCTCCTCTGGCTCGACAAACTCACCGTTCGGTTTCTGGTTCCCACCACTGAATATTCTCATAAGAATAACAATCAGGAATAATGCCCCCACTCCGAAGAGTATGTATCGAAGATACTCTTTCTCTCTCTTTACAGTTTCCTCTTCCTCTGGAGCTATCCCTTTCGGTTCTATCTCTGCATATTTTATCTCTTCTTTGCCAAAAGCTTCATCGAGGGCAACCTTTACTTCCTCCAGTGGTATCCCGTAGTATTTGGCGAGGCTTTTTACAAACCCCCGTGTGTATATCGGTGCAGGAAGAGCCGATGTGTCTCCCCGTTCTATAGCCTTTATATGTTTTACCGGGATGTTCGTATCGCGTGCCACATCCTCGATGGAGGTTCCCCGCTCTTCCCTCTTCGTGCGGAGAAGTTCACCCAGTTTCTTCATATACTCCTCCAAGCAGGCTTCTGCGGCTTATTCCGAACTTCTCGAGCGAAACGGAAAATCTTTCCATAGGCAGTCCCATAACATTGTAAAAGCAGCCGTTTATCCTCTTCACGAGGAGCATTCCCTTCTCCTGTATCCCGTAGGCGCCGGCTTTATCGAACGGTTCCCCCGTGGAGATATAAGCTGTTATCTCATCAGCCGAGAGGTCGGAAAATAGCACATCCGTCGCCTCGCAATCGGTTATCGTTCTGTGTTCATTCTTTATTGCAAATCCTGTTAATACTCTGTGCCATCTTCCAGATAATCGTGAGAGCATCGAGAAGGCATCTTTTTCATCTACTGGTTTGCCAAGAATCTTGCCATCTACAAGCACTGCCGTGTCGAACCCAGCGGTTATCCCAGGAAGAGAAAGTTTCTCAATCTTTTTTAATGCCACACTCTTGACATACTCCGCCGGGTCCTCGCCCCGATATGCTGGCTCGTCGGAACCCTGTTTCACAATCTCGAACGGTATCCCGACCCTTCTCAGTATCTCGATTCTTCTCGGTGAGCTTGTGACAATGTATATCATATTCTCACCTTTGGGAATTGAGGACAAATGTCACCGGGCCTGCATTTATAAGCTGAATCTCCATCTTTGCACCAAATATTCCTGATTTCACAGGGATTCCCTCCATTCTCAAATATTCATTGAACCTCTCGAAGAGCGGTTCTGCCCTGTCGGGGCTCATTGCGGTCGCGAAGCTTGGTCTCCTGCCCTTCTTTGTGTTTCCAGCAAGCGTGAAGTTCGAGATGGAGAGAATCTCACCACCCACATCGAGCACAGACAGATTCATTTTCCCTTCTCTATCCTCGAATATCCTGAAATTGGCTATCTTCTTGGCAAGCTGGAAGGCATCGGTATCTGTGTCTTTTCCCTCAATTCCAACAAGAAGTAGAAGTCCCTGTCCTATCCTGGCAATGCTTTTCCCATCAACCCTTACCTCAGCCTCTTTTACCCTTTGTAAAACCGTAATCACAAATTTCAATATAAAAGAATTCGCTTCAAAGTCAAATCGTAAAAATCTGGTTGATTTTCCGATGAATTAGTAGTATATTTCCAGGGTTTGAATTATAAGAGGAGTGAGGAGGGAATTTGAAGAGGATAGCGGTAACAATTGGTGACCCAGCTGGTATAGGACCCGAACTCATAGTAAGGGTTCTACCCGATTGTGTGGATAAGGATATTCGGTTCACTGTGTTTGGCAGGCGGGATATATTCGAGAGCTGCTCAGGTTTTATCCCACGGGAGACGGAGCGATTTTTCGAGTTCGCTGAGTCCGGTGAGCTCTCTCTTGTTGATGTGGCTAAAACAGTCTCTCCTCCGCCGTTTGGTGCTCCATCCCGGGGGGGTGGTGCAATCTCCTTTGATGCTGTCAGGCGGGCTGCCGCAGACGCCTTATCCGGTAATCAGGATGCCCTCGTGACAGCTCCTATCTGTAAGGAATCTTGGCATCTCGCTGAGAAATTCTATCCCGGGCATACAGAGTTTCTTGCAGAGGTCGCTCGTGTCAAAAATTTCGCTATGGCGTTCGTCGGTGACAGGATAAAGCTCGTTCTTGTTACCGTTCACATCCCGCTGAAGTATGTCTCGAACTACCTCACTAAGGAGCTGATTATCTCCAAGGTATCCCTTGCATCAGAATTTTTCAAGGGCAACAAGATATTTGTTTCCGGGCTCAATCCCCACGCTGGCGAAGGGGGGATACTCGGCACGGAGGAGAGAAATACCATCGAGCCAGCTATAGCAGAGCTTTGCTCCCGCGGTGTGGATGTCAAGGGTCCGTTCCCTGCTGATACTCTGTTCACCCCGCCGATGCTTGAGCCGGACAGGGTTTTTATCGCTATGTATCATGACCAGGGGCTTATCCCTGTTAAGCTTCTCTCGTTCGGCAAAGCGGTGAATCTAACCCTCGGTCTCCCGTTCCTGAGAACATCTCCTGACCATGGCACAGCCTTTGATATAGCAGGACAGGGCAAGGCTGACATATCCAGCTTCAGGAAAGCAGTTGAATTTGCAATAAAGAAAGGATAGAGGAAGAATGGAGTGTATTTCTACCCGTCGCGGGTTTGGTGAGGCTCTCGTTGAGCTTGGGGAGAAGTATGACAATATTGTTGTTCTTGGTGCGGATATCACTGACTCCACCCGGACCTCGTATTTCAAGAAACGTTTCCCCGACAGGTTTTTCAGTATGGGCATATCCGAACAGGATGCCGCCGGAGAGGCAGCAGGGCTTTCTATTGCAGGACTTATACCGTTTTTCTGCACATACGGTGTATTCGCCTCCGGCAGAGCATGGGAGCAGATAAGAACCACTATCGCCTACTCCAACCTCAATGTTAAGATAGGCGGTGCACACGCCGGTATTATGACAGGACCCGATGGAGCAACTCATCAGGCACTCGAGGAGATTGCTCTTATGCGTGTCCTACCTCGAATGACACTCCTTGTCCCCTGCGACTACAACGAAACGAAGAAGGCGACCGTCGCATCTGTTGAGGATGTTGTTGGTCCTGTCTATATCCGCTTCGGGCGTCCGCCTGTGCCTGTTATAACCGACAGAAACTCACCGTTTAAGATTGGCAAGGCAAATGTGATGCGCAAAGGTAGGGATATATCGATTATAGCTTGTGGAGCGATGGTATATTATTCCCTTCTCGCGGCAGAGCTTCTCAACAAAGACGGTATATCGGCGGAGGTTATAAACCTGCATACAATAAAGCCGATCGACCGTAATGCTATCGTTTCCACGGCAAAGAAGACAGGCTGTATCCTGACAGTGGAGGAGCATCAGGTACACGGCGGTATGGGTTCTGCAGTTGCGGAGGTTATTGTCAAGGAATTCCCCGTCCCGATGGACATAATGGGTATAGATGACCGCTTCGGTGAGTCGGGTGAGCCGAATGAACTGATTGAGTATTTCCATCTAAGCGAGCAGGACATTGCCCGCCGTGCGAAAAGGCTTTTGAAGAGGAAAAGATGATGGTTCCCACCGATGAGCAGAGACGCTGCATCGAATACACCGATGGTCCGCTCATCATTGTTGCCGGTGCAGGAACGGGCAAGACGACCACACTCATAGAGAAGATAGTCCATCTGGTCAACAAAAAATGTGTGCATCCCTCTCGGATACTTGCCGTTACCTACACGGTGAAGGCGGCAGGGGAGATGGAGAACAAATTAAGGGAGCGTCTCGGTGATAAGGCTTGTGGCGTATTTGTTGATAATTTCCATTCGTTCTGTTTTATGGTGGTAAGTGAGCATCGGGCTACTCTTGGTCTCTCGGGAGAGATAAGGATTATGGAGGATACCGAAAAGAGTGTGTTTATGGCAGATGTTATAAGGGCTCTCTCGCCACCTCTTCAGGTTTTGTCCACATTCCCGAGGGTGTATGATAGGGTAGGGCAACTCTGCGGGTTCATCGGGAAGGCGAAGAGCTATCTCTTCGGTCCGGATGAACTTGCCCAACGCCTCGAGGAAACAAAGGATAGACTTGAGAAGAAGGAATATCTTGAGCTTGCTGAAGCGATAAGGGTATTCTTGGAGTATGAAAAAAGGAAAAAGCCTCTGGGACTGCTGGACTTCGGTGACCTGGAGAT
>NATO01000120.1 GCA_002085385.1 candidate division Zixibacteria bacterium 4484_93 | reverse complement strand
CATACCGGAATATCTCGCCGTCTATGTCCGAGGACAACACCCTTGCGATAGTTGCGAGGTTATATGATAGTTCCTGCTCCACCGTTGAGGATATTTTCTTGTATAGTGAGTGGAAGAATATGTTGAACAAGAGGAACAGAATGAGCAGATACAACATCACCCAGGCAACGAGAATATTCTGGTATCTTTTCCGCATATCTTATTTTCCTCTGAGCTGGAGCAGTTTCTCCTTTGCGATATCCTTTGTGGAGCCGGCTGGTGCCCTGTTTATGAACTTTTCCAGCATATCCTCTGCCATCTTAAAGTCGCCCTTTTTGTAGTAAGCCCAGGCGAGATTGTGGTATGGTGTGGCATAATCGGGGTCGAGTTCGACGCTTTTTTTAAGCTCCTGAATCGCCTCGTCATACTGCCCCTTAAAAAAGTAGATTGCACCGAGGTTATTGTAAAACATTGCGTTGGTCGGGTCTGTGCGAATTGCCTCCTCGAACTCCTGAGTTGCCTCATCGAATTGCTTCCTCTTGAAATATGCCCATCCAAGTCCATAGTGTGCCCAGGGGAAGTTTGCATCGAGGTCCTCTGCCTTTTTGTATTCCTCATACTGCATATCAAGGTCGGACAGGAGCCTTCCATATAGATAGTGGTAAAGCGGATTTTGGCGGTTTTTGGCGAGGAGAGCGTGATACTCGCTTATAAGCTGGCGCGTGGAGTTCTCCTTGAGCATAAGCTCCTGATAGAGGATGTGAGCCCTTACATAGTTTGGATAGATTTCGATTGCCTTGCGGACATTTGTGAGTGCCTCGTCGGTTTGGTTCTCCTGATATGCGGTGCTCGCCGCATCGTAGAACGGTTTGGCGTCCCGGAGAAGCTTGTCCTCCTGCGAACTCCAGCACCCGGCAAGCAGAAGAAATATGGCAAGAAAGTATACTTTCCCTCTCAAATTATTCTCCTGTATCCATTCTACCCTTTTTGAGGAACTCGTATGTTCGTTTTTCTTCTTCTGTGGGGAGGTAGTCCTTGATATATTTCATCTTCAGTTTTGCCTGCTCGCACCAGTCAGGGTCAGATAGAGCCTTTTTGTAGAGGTTGTAAGCCTCCTCGAAGATGAGCTTTACATTGTATGTTAGTTCTCCTTTTGGTCCCGCGGATTCACGAGCTTTTGCCTCCTTCACCTCGCCGAGGATGATATAGGCGTATCCATATCTGGGTTTCTTGGAAAGAGAGATATTGGCGAATTTCTCCGCTTTCGTATAATCCTTCTTTTTCAGATATACCATTGCGATGTCGCAGTATATCTTCGGGTTGTCGGGGTTCAGCTTCTTTGCTTTATTCATATATTTGAGAGCAGAAGAGTAGTCTCCCTTTTCCATATAGGCGATGCCGAGGATGTGGTTCACCTCCGGGTCATCAGGGTTTTTTGCTATCATCTGCTCAAGTTTTGAGATAGCCTCATCGTAGTTCCCTGCCCGAGCCTGACACTGAGCGAGGTCGTCCATAATCCGACATTTGTGGAATCCAGGCAGGATGCCCTCTCATACCAGTATATTACAGAATCTATTGCACCTGCTCTCAGGTGTAATCTTCCCAGTGCCTCCGCAGCGACATAATTGGTCGAGTCGAGCGTTGCTGCTTTCCTGTAATATCTCATAGCAACTGAATCTTGCTTCTCCAGTTCCATCATATATCCAAACCCGTAGTAAAATGGAGACTCGTCCGGGAAGAGCGATATCGCCTCCTCGTAAATTGCCTTGGCAGAGTCAATCTCATCGAGCTTGTAGTAAGAATCTGCCAGATACCTCCAGGCTCGCTTCTCGGTTGGGTCAAGCTCGTGAACTATCTTCGAGAAGGAGGCTATTGCATCCCTGTATTCCTTGTTCTTGTAATGTTCGTTTCCGATGGAGAGGTTTATCAGGACTTGCTGTTTTATCTCTGCTTTTTTCTTTGCTTCTGCTTCCTGTTGAGCTTTTCTCTGTGCCTCCAGCTCCTCGGGTGATGGTCCTGTGGCGCAGCCGCTGATTATCAATCCCAGAAAAAAAGCGGCGAGAACGAGTGCTCTTTTCATCTCTGCCTCCTGTATGTTTTTATGTTTAGTTTGTGCCTTTTTGCCAGCATTATAGCATCTTCAACCATAAAGCCAACATCGGAGGGGTTGTGGGCATCGGAGCCGAACGAGTTGACAGGCACCCCAAACCTTCCGGCGAGAGCAAGAATATCCTCTGATGGGTAGAATTCGCCCAGTCCCTTGCGATATGCAGCGGTATTTATCTCCATACCGATTTCTTTTTCCTCCATAAGTGAAAGTATTTCCTCGATACGCCCTTTGTGTATCTTTGAAATGGACTTCCCATAGTATGAGGTTGCATACTTCTTGTATCCGTCGATGTGCCCGACGGTGTCGAAGAGCCCGGAGTCGATAAGCTCGTAGAGTGCTTGAAAATAGCTGTCGGCAAGCTCGGTTAGTGTGTGGGTAGCAAAGTATATCGGTGCCTCGAACGAGGATGTTACCGCGATATTCTCGAGGCAATGAATAGAGCCGATGACGAAGTCAAGTTTGAAACGAGAGAGGAAATTTGCAATCTCGCTCTCGAAGCTCTTGCCATAGCTAAGCTCCGCTCCTCTCATTATATCGATTCTGTCGGAAAAGCGGATGCGAGCCTCCTCTATTTTGTCTATGTATTGCTGGAAATTTTCCTCGGATAGGAAGGAAAGTCTCCCGTCTGTTCTTATAAAGCGGTCGAGTGCTATCCTCTTTGGGTTCAGGTCTATGTGCGTTGTGAAGGCGATTGAGGATAGCCCCTTGGCGATTGCACTTTCCACAAACTCGAAGATACTGCCTGTTGCATCCTGCGAGAAGTCAGGATGGATATGATAATCGATGAGCTTCATAAGAGGTTTAATATACAAAATTTGTGTGATAAATCAAGGGTATATTGTAAGTCGTTCCAGCGTCGGTGTGAGTGTCATCTGATGAGGGTCAATTTCCCCGGGCGGGAATCGTTCTCCCGCTTAATCTCGTAGAGATAGACCCCTGAGGGCAGTTTGTCGCCGTCTATCTGGATGGAATGCTCACCTTCTGCCAATTTCCCAAGCTTTCTCGATTCGAGCTTCTCCCCGAGGATATTGTAGAGCTCAAAGGAGTATAGACTGTTTCTGTCCGCTGTGAATCTTATGGTAGCCTGCGAGTTGAACGGGTTCGGGTAGCATCCTGTTATCTCGAATATCGGGGTAGTATCTTCCTGTTTCCCTATTGAGACTGCAAGTTCGTCTCCGTAACTGCCTGTTCTTTTGTAATTCCCTTTGAATGTTAGATTGTTGTCGCTGGATACGGTCGAGCCTGCCATTCTCCAGATGAAAAGCGAGTCATCCCAGGAGCCGGCGATAATCTCCAGTTTTCCATCGCCATCTACATCGTCCACGGTCAGCTGGCTGTTTGTAACGCCGGATTTCACGGGGAAAAAATCGCAGAGAGAGCCATCGGTATTAAATGCGTAGATATATCCATCATCGCTACCGACGATAATCTCCTTTCTGCTATCGGAGTCAATATCTGCGAGGACAGGGTAGTATGTGTTGCTGGACGAGAATGGCTTGACGAGAGGAGAACCAGGGAATGGTGTCCCATCAGGGTGCCAGATATATATCCTGTTGATGGCGTCAGCCACAATCTCCATTTCTCCGTCTCCTGTGAGGTCTGCTGCGGAGAACGAGTTTAGTCCGTATTCGGACCATCTACCTACCTGTCCCCACACATAAATCTCGCCGCTATGGTTTATTCTATAGACCCACCTGGAGTTGTCAGCAACGACAATCTCAAGCGTTGTTGGGTCAGTGTCCAGGTCTGCGAGTAGTGGAGTTGAATTGGGAATGTTTTCAAGCTCCACAGGAAAGCCGGGCTTTGGGTTGCCGAATTTGTCCCAGACATAGAGATGCCCCTTGCCGGTAGAGGAATTTCTTCCCCCAGCGAGGATTATCTCAGGCTCACCGTCACCGTCTATATCGCCGACCACAGGAGAGGAGATAAGGTATCCTTCATCGTCTCTGTCGCATCCCGCGAAGAAACCATCGGTTGTTGTGAACCCCTCACCTGTTGCACTCCAGATGTAGACCTGTCTGTCGGTGGAAGCCACAATAATCTCGGATATCCCGTCTCCATTAAGGTCGAAGACCGCCGGTGTTCCAATGAACATTTTACCGACAGCCTTATGAAGAAGGATGCTCCCGGAAGGAGAGATGAGGTAGACGCCGCAGGATGGCGTGCCGGACACGATAAGGATTTCCGGCTCTCCGTCTCCTGTTAGGTCGGCTACTGCTGGTGACGCCCAGATTCCCACCGGCCTGGCCCCCGATGGGAATTCCGCAAACGGTGAGGCGGAAAAAGCTGTCCCGTCCCCGTTAAATATGTAGACTTTGTCATCAAGTGTGCCGGTGATTATCTCGTTGTTGCCATCCCCGTCTATGTCGAACACCGCCGGGCTTCCTATCACCTTGCCCGATATCCCGACAGGGAATCCTGTTTGTGCTCCAAGAAACGATGGGACCTCCTGTGCATCCGAATAGATAGTGTTCCCGGAGGAATCGAGCATTGCAATCCGATACTCATAAAGAACCTCATTGTCCGGGGTATTATCTATGTAACAGTTGAGAACGGTTGGATGACCTGCCAAGAGTGAGTATTCACTGTCTCCTTCCGCCCGGCGGAAGACGAGATACCCCAGGAAATCATCGGGAGGGGAGCTTTCCCAGCGGACAACGAGCCTGTTGTAAAGATTATCTCTCGAAACCGTGATAGCGGAAGAAGGCGGTGTGAGGTCAACTCTTTTCTCCCAGGAGAGTCCCCTTGCATCGGTGATGGTAAGAAGAAAGGCAGGAGCGTTCGGTGGATATTCAGAGAGTCTTTCAACGGTGAATGCGGAGTCGAGTCTAACAATCTCTCCCTCGGCTACATCTCCTATATATACCGAGCCGGAGGCGATAGAAAAATATCCCCCAATAGGCTCGATGGATGCCGAAGCAGAATCGAGCCTGTCCCCGCCGGAGTTGAGAATCGCAAATGAGATATACTCACTGCTCTCTCCCGAGGTTGTGTCGCAGACGAGGTCGAATATGACGGGAGCAGGACTGCCGCAGACTAAATTCAGCTCCCTCGAGAAAGCAGTTTCATACCCTGTTAGACTGGCTCTCACCGTTACCATATCCCGGTCACCGATGGTGGCAGGAATGCGGATTGAAAATGCGTTGGTAAGAGTTCTTCTCTCCATTGGAGCAAGTGGGAGAAGCTGTTCAACGGAATCTATCATCTCTGCGTTATCGCTGGCAGAGAGAGAAAGCGTGAGGCTCTCTGATGGCTCGGAGATTGTGTTCTCCACTGTCACATCGAATCGGATAACCTCGTATGGGTCTGGAATACCGTCTCTGTCACCGCCTCTATCGATGAAGGATATGTCCGTTATCTGCACATCCGCCGTGGAGGTCGGTATCTGTCTCTCGATTGTAGCAGGGAATACTCCATTCCCATACGCACCGACGGAGAGCCTGCCCGAAGGAAGATTAAAAGTGGTATAAAATCTCCCGTTACCCTCGGTGACACCGTATGATAGCTCTTCACCATTACCGAATATTCTTACATAAGCTCCTGAAACATCTTCTCCTGTATCATCGGTTATGTGAACACTGATACTATCCTCCCCCGGTAGCATATCCTCCGGCAGAAGCGAGATGTTGAGCTTTCTCCTCTCGGTGGAGAATCTTCTTATGGTTGGGTCTCCCGTGAGTGAGAATGCTGATGTGAGATGCATATCGAATGCCCAGAGATTGTCGAGTCTCCATAGTGCATCACCGATGGGGGTATCATC
>NATO01000018.1 GCA_002085385.1 candidate division Zixibacteria bacterium 4484_93 | reverse complement strand
GGAGCATCGGGCGGATTCATCGCCGGGCATCAGGAGTTAATCGACCTCTATCGCCAGCGCTCACGGCCATACCTGTTCAGCAATACCGTGCCTCCAGTTGTCGTCGGGACAGCAATAGCCGTCTTTAATAAGCTCTCGGAAACAACCGAGTTGCGAGACCGTTTGATGGACAACACAAAATACTTCCGCGATAAGATGACCGAGGCTGGTTTCGAGATTACACCAGGCGAACACCCGATTGTCCCGATTATGCTCGGCAAGTTCCCCAATGACGCCAAACTCTCACAGGATATGGCTGCCGATCTGCTCGACGAGGGGATATATGTCGTCGGGTTCTACTATCCCGTTGTCCCGAGGGGAGAATCGAGAATCCGAGTGCAGCTCTCAGCAGCCCACACAAAGCAGATGCTCGATAGGGCAATCGATGCCTTCATCAAGGTGGGGAGGAAATACGGTGTCGTAAAATAAAAATAGCCACCAGAAACAAAAAGAAAAGGGAGGATAAGAGATTCCTCCCTTTTTTAATCCCGATGTTTTTGCTTGATTTTATATAGTATATAATATATAATTATAGTTTGACTTGGGATATAAGCTTAAAGGAGATATAAATGAAACATATAGTAGTAATCCTGCTCTTTGGTTCTTTTCTGGGAGTTCCCCTCCTCGGGCAGAGCTTCACCACCGCTCTTCATCTTTACAGTGGAGCCTCCACAAGTGATGTGACAATAGGCATCGACCCTTCAGCCACAAACGGGTTCGACCTCTCTTTTGATATGCCTGCATTTCCCCTGCCTATGTTTTATGCTTATTCCTTCAACGAGTTCGACACAACAGGTGCACTCTCTCAGCTTTCGACAGACATCCGGTCGGCTCTCGATACGATTCAGGTATGGAAGATAAGGGCAGCCAACGCCACCACGGCGACGATAACAATGAGCTGGGGGGTGTTTCCATCGTTCGGTGAAACCTATGTCGGTGTCTGTCCAATGGGTGGTGAACCCGACAGTTGGGAGCCTATATCCACTGTCTCCTCTGTGGAGTTCTCGTTGAGCGAGGAGACACAGATAAAATTCATTCACGAGGTGGAGATGCCATCGGACAGTTTCCCACCTTATGTCTCCTACTGGGACCCTGAGGACGGCGATACGGTCGATTCCGACACGGCTACCATAACAATCGACATAGTCGATGACTCCACAGGGGTCGATTCTGCCTCCATTCATCTTATAGTGGATACGCTTGATGTTTCTCTCTTTGCAGTGAAGGTTCCTATTCCGCACGGCTATCGGCTAACATACACTCCCTTTTTTCTTCTTCCCTATCCAACGGATAGACCTGTTCGTGTGGTGGTATCTGCCTGCGACCTGTCTTATCCCGCAAACTGCTTCAGCGATTCGATACATTTTTATGTTGCAGAGGGAGAGACGACCGGAACACCCACCATATCCGGTCATGTGTATCTCGTCGATGCTCCACCCGAGACATCACTCGCCGGTAGTATGGTTATGAACATTACAGGTTTCACTGCGGATACAACCGACATCGATGGGTTCTACAAGCTGCCAGTCGCTATGTTTTCACCCGAGCAGTCGCTCTTTGCATTCAGGGCAGGTTATATGCCAGCGGAAACGACAGTGGTGACGCTTCACGATACCACAGTAGATTTCTATCTCGGCAGAAGCACAACAGGCACATACACCGTCTCCGGTGTGGTGACCTTATCCGACGGTTCTCTCGATAGGAGTGATGTAATAGTCTCAATCGACTCCTCACTTTCCGACACGACAGGTGAAGACGGCTTCTATTCAATCTCTGGCGTGGGAATAGGCTCACACGAGGTCAGCGTTGAGAAGATGTTTTACATCCCTATCTCCAGAACGATAACGGTATATACAGATACGGTGATAAATTTCACACTCGAGCGGGCAACCCCTGCTCAGGTTCTAATCTATGATTTCGATGATGGTGACACCCCCTGCGACAGCGGTAGAACAGGAGCAGAGCGAGCAATTGCCATTGCCCTGTCCAGCCTCGACCACTCATACGAGATAACACCACAGAACGCATCTCTAACCGCCTCCGGATACGACCTGTCTGTCTATGATGCTGTAATTGTTGTCACAGGAACACAGGGCGGAGAGCAGACTTCGGATACGACTACTACGCTTATGGAGGCGGCACACCTATCAGGCGGCAGATGTTCTCCCGCTTTGGAATAAGCTGGTGTGCCAACGGCAGAAGTATGTCGGACGGTAATGTCCGTGAACTTCACGGGGAGAGCTCATTCTTCGGTGAGGATATTGTAATAGATTATGAGTTCACGCTACCCGCAGACCAGTATATAGATGAGATAGCAACCGATGGGGCAGAGATAATACTCGAGAGTCAGGAGGAACCATCGCCTATCTCCTCGAGGGGTAGAGGTATGCATTCGGCGACAAATCCACAGATACGGGAAAACTACATCCGCTCGATAATGAACTTCCTCGATGTTCATCCGGGTGTCGATGAAAAGAGGATTATACCAGAGAAACTTTCTATCTCTGCGTTCCCGAACCCGTTTAACTCGCAGCTCATCCTATCCATCGAGACAGACAGGGCAACCAATGCGAAACTCACTATGTATAACATACTCGGTCAACCTGTGGCAGAGCTATTCTCCGGGATAATCCCTGCCGGCAGAAGTAAAATCACTTGGCAGCCAGAAGAAAAGGTGGCATCCGGGATGTATTTCTACCGCTTCTCCGGAGAAGGTGAGGCTTCAGGGAAGGTAATCTATCTAAAATAGGGGGCAAAGATGGTAAGATTAAGGTTTCTCGGGCATTCCGCCTGGCTCATCGAGGGCGAGAGGGTCAAGCTGGTCATTGACCCGTTCATAACGGGAAATCCACTGGCTCCGGTATCGGCTGATGAACTCTCTGTCGATTATGTGATAGTAACCCATGCTCACAGCGACCATACAGGCGATGCGGAGAGGATAGCGAGGAGATGTTCCGCAACCATCGTCGCCAACAACGAGCTCGCCAATTTCTTCGGATTTAGTGGATTGAAGAACCATCCGATGCACATAGGCGGAAGCGTAAGTTTCCCGGACGGATTATTCGTGAAACTCTTCCCTGCCTTCCACGGCTCGGCGATTATTAAGAACAAGCAAGTCCTGTCACTTGGACTACCGACAGGTGTTCTCATCGGGCTTGAGGGGAAATATATCTATCACGCCGGCGATACAGGGCTATTCTCCGATATGAAGCTGGTAGGCAGGCGTAACCCTGTCGATGTTGCACTTCTCCCCATCGGCGGAAACTTTACGATGGATGAGGTGGATGCAGCAACGGCAGCAGAGTTCATCCATCCGAAATACGCTATTCCTATGCACTACAATACATTCGAGGTGATAAAGGCTGACCCGAAGCAGTTCGTCGAGAATCTGCCGGAGGATATCGAGGGGGTCATAATCAATCCCGGTGAGATATTCGAGCTGAAGGGATAACTTGATGGGCAAGTTTTACATTACCACACCGCTATACTATGTGAATGCCGAGCCACACATCGGGCACGCTTATACAACCATCCTCGCCGATTGCATCGCCCGTTTTGCCAGGATCCGCGGACTCGATACACATTTTCTCACAGGAACGGACGAGCATGGGCAGAAGATAGCGGATGTGGCAGCGAGCTTAGGGGTCGAGCCGATTGTCCATTGTGACAGAATAGTCAAGCGGTTCAAGTCGCTCTGGAAGAAGCTCGACATAAGCTACGATGATTTTATCAGAACGACAGAAAAGCGGCACATAAAGGTAGTGAAAAAAGCTTTGCAGACGCTTTATGATAACGGGGACATTTACAAAAGCGAGTACGAGGGCTGGTATTGTGTTCCCGACGAACGTTTCTGGATGGAGAAGGACCTTACGGATGGCAAATGCCCTCTGTGCGGCAGGGATGTTGTGAAGATAAAGGAGGCAAACTATTTTTTCCGAATGAGCAGATACCAGCATCGGCTGGTCGAGCACATCGAATCTCACCCGGATTTCATCCTGCCATCATATCGGAGGAACGAGGTGCTCGGATTTCTGAAGAAGCCTCTCGGTGACCTCTGCATCTCCCGCCCGAAGAAAAGGCTCTCCTGGGGGATTGAACTGCCGTTTGACCCGGAATATGTCGCCTATGTCTGGGTGGATGCACTGACAAACTATATATCCGCTGTCGGTTTCACCGCAGATAATGAAATGTTTAATAGGTGGTGGCCCGCCGACTATCATCTGATTGGCAAGGACATCCTGACCACACATTCTATCTACTGGACAACACTGCTCGCCGCTCTGGGGATAGAACTGCCAAAGCATATACTCGCACACGGCTGGTGGCTCGTCGGTGAGAGCAAGATGGGAAAATCGCTCGGCAATGCTGTGAACCCGGAGTTCCTCGTGGAGAAGCTCGGCAAAGACCCATTGCGTTATTTTCTCTTAAGGAAAATGGCAGTCGGTCAGGACGCAGAATTCACACTCGAAGCAGTTGCATCCTGCGTGAACTCCGAGCTCGCAAACAACATAGGAAACCTCGTCTCCAGAGTTCTGAGTATGGTTCACTCGTTCCTTGGTGGAAAACTCGAGAAGGTTGAAATAACACACCCCGGTGCGAAAGCACTTATCGAGAAGGCAGCCTCGACAGTCGATTCGGTATCTGAAAAGGTGGAAAGGAACAAGCTCCATCTTGCCATAGCGGATGTTATGGCACTCTCCACATCGGCGAACCAGCTCATCGAGATGACCGCTCCCTGGAAGCTCGCAAAAAACGGCGATACACAAACACTCAAACAGATATTCTGGGCAGTTGCCATAACAATCGAGAAGATAGCAAAGCTCCTGTATCCTGTGATACCCAGCTCGAGCGCAGATGTGCTCAAGGCGTTCGGAATAAAAGCCGATGTAACGATGGACAATCTAAAAAATATGGATGCCCTGCCGGAAAGAGTTACAGTCGAGAAGCCGTTTGTTCTCTTTCCGAGGGTGGATATCAATAATCTCTTTCCCGAGGAGAAGAAAATGGAGAAGGGAGAAATCATCGATATTGAATTCTTCAAAAAGCTCGATATGAGGGTTGCCGAGGTGAAAAGTGCCGAGAGGGTCTCTGGCACCGACAAGCTCCTTCGCCTGACAATAGATGTGGGCGAAAAGATGCGAACAATAGTCGCCGGGATTGCCACCTACCGAACTCCAGAGGAGATGGTCGGGAAGAAGATTATCGTTGTCTATAACCTGAAGCCGGCAAGGATTCGAGGTATCCTATCAGAAGGAATGCTACTTGCAGCAAGCGACAAAAATGACAATTTCTCCCTTCTGACGGTCGATAAGGAAATCCCGGCAGGAACAAAGATATGTTAAGAAGATTGATTATTATCCTTCTTTTTCCCGCCTGTTCCCTGACAGGAGGAACGGTCGAGCAGCTTATCCCTGCAGGTGTGAAACTCCCGACTAAGTCCCTGACGCCCTATATCCTTCAGGCGACTCGTGAGGGGAAATATGTGCAGAGGGAAAGACCCGAACTGCCGTGCTTCTACGATACCCCAAATTTCAGGGTCTGGTACACGACAGAGGGTGATTCCGCCGTTTCCTCAGCAGATACCAACTCAAATAGTGTTCCCGACTGGGTCGAGACAGCAGGAGAGCTTCTCGAGCATTCACTATCCGTATATATAGATTCGCTCGGATATAACCGTCCGCTCCCCGACTCGTCGAGCTTCCCCGATGCCTCCGATGTCGGTGGCGACGACCGGATAGACTTTTATATTCTCGATATCGACAATACCGCTTACGGCTGGACAGTCGATGAAAGGTATCCTGTCGGGCAGATTCGGCTCCGCTCTGGATACTCGGTGATTGACAACGACTACGCAAATATCCCTGGCTACGCCGACCACACGCTCGATGCACTGGCGGTCACCTGTGCCCACGAATTATTCCATCTCGTGCAATTCACCTACGATGCTATGGAGGACATCTGGTGGATGGAGGCAACGGCGGTCTTTATGGAGGACTATATATTCGATGCGGTCAACGATTATATAAACTATCTCCCGATATTCTTCGACAACCCCGATGAAATCCTGACATCGAGCACACTATTGTACGGTTCGGCGATATTCCCACGCTTTCTCTGGGAGTTCACAGGCGACATAAATATCATTCATAATGTATGGGAGAACTGCTCGGAGCCTTTTGTTTCCTCCATCGGGGCAATCGAATCTGCCTGCGAGCACAGAGAAATCGATTTTAATCAGATATTTGCAAACTTCACCCTGTGGAACCTGTTCACGGGGAGAAACTGCACTTACGGGAAATTTTATAGAGAGGCAGAACTCTATCCAGAGATTTCGACAAACGATATAAACGAGTATGAATTCCAGGACTCAGGACTGTTCTCTCCCTCGTCAGGATTATACAAGCTCTCCTGCAGCTACCTCTGGTTCTACCAGAGACGAGACAGAAAGAACATCTCACTCGAGATAGATTGTCCTTCCGGTATGGGAGCGAACATCGTCCTCCTCGCCAATCCGGGAACGGATGCTAACAACTTCTATCAAACGATAAGCTCTTTCCCCGGAACGGTCTCTGTGGATTCCCTTTACAGGTATGAAAAACTTGTTGTAATCCCGTTTGTTTCAAGCAATACCTCGAGTGTCTATGACTACGAACTTCGCTGGGAATACAGCGGAGAAACTGCTCTTCCAAAAGATGAGCCCGTTTTCTGGTCACCTTACCCGAATCCATCGACAGACGGTATGGTCTATTTCCCCTGCTATGTCCCGAATGACGGGAAGATCTCCCTCGCTGTGTTCACAGCATCCGGTGAGTTTGTGACGGATGAGGAGCAGCTTATCTACACGGGGTTTCACAGAGGAAAAAACTCTGCTATGAGCTTCGACGGTAGGAATCTGGCAGAAGGAGTATATACAGCAATCCTGAAGTTTGCCGATAAAAGATACAAAGCAAAATTTGCCATAGTCGGTAAGCAATAATATTTGAATTTTGAGGGAGAATGTAGTATATTATATGAGGAAACGGCTTTTGTTGAAGGGGGTATGATGGCGTTAAAGATTGGTGAGATGCTCGTGAAGGCGGGGAGGATAACGGAGGAAGAGTTAAAGACTGCCCTCGACCGTCAGAAAGAGACGGGGCAGAAACTTGGTCAGGTGTTACTGGAACTGGGATTTATCGAAGATGAGAATGTAATTTCGGAGTTTCTGGCAAAGCAGTTAAACATCGGCACCGTCAAGCTTTCGGATATGGAGTTGGACCCGGAGATAATCTCACTCATTCCTGCGGAGATAGCAAAGAAATTCGGCGTGATACCGACCTTAAAGATAGGGAAGATTCTTTTCATTGCGACCAGCGACCCGACAAATGTCTATGTCCTCGACACGCTGAAGTTTGTGACCGGTCTCGATGTTCAGCCGCTCGTCTCATCGAAGAACGCCATCCAGGATGCGATAAATAAGTATTACGAGGAGGAGCATTCCCTCGATGATATTATCTCAGAGATGAATGTGGATTATGAGGAGATAGAGGTTCTGGATGAGACAGAAGATTTCACCGAACAGGAGATAGAGAAGGCTGTTCAGGAGAAGCCACTTGTTCGCCTCGTGGACGGGATAATATTGGAGGCGATACGGCAGAAGGCATCCGATATACACATCGAGCCTTACGAGAAGGTCGTTCGGGTCCGGTATCGTGTGGATGGCGTTCTTCACGAGATGACCCCTATACCGAGCAAACTCCGTCATGCGGTGGTATCCCGTGTGAAGATTATGTCGAAGCTCAACATATCGGAGAGGCGTCGTCCACAGGATGGCAGAATCAAGATAAACGCGGGTGGCAGACCGGTCGACCTCCGTGTCTCTGTTCTACCCTGTATGTTCGGGGAGAAGGTCGTTATGAGGATATTAGACCCACAGACGCTGATGCTCGATATGACAAAACTCGGTTTCCCAGAAAGGTCACTAAAGCTGTTCCAGCAGGCGATACATCTACCCTACGGGATGATATTGGTAACAGGTCCCACAGGTTCAGGTAAAACCACAACCCTGTACTCAGCCCTGTCCACATTGAACAAGCCGATGGTGAATATAATGACCTCCGAGGACCCTGTTGAGTTCAACATCGAGGGGATAAATCAGGTTCAGGTTCACCCCGATATAGGGCTAACATTCGCTGCGGCACTTCGCTCATTCCTGCGTCAGGACCCGGACATCATAATGGTCGGAGAGATAAGGGATTTTGAGACAGCGGATATCGCTATCAAGGCGGCACTGACAGGACATCTGGTCTTCTCTACCCTGCATACGAACGATGCCCCATCGACAATAACCAGGCTTGTTGATATGGGAGTTCAGCCATTCCTGGTCGCATCATCCGTCAAGCTTGTTATGGCGCAGAGGCTGCTTAAGACAATCTGCCCAAAATGCAAAGAGGAAACAGAGATTTCCCCGGAGGAGATCGAACTCCTCGGACTAACGGATGAGGATGTAAAGAATACCAAATTTTACAAGGGGGCAGGCTGCGACTTATGCGGAGGCACAGGGTATAAAGGGCGAACCGGAGTGTTCGAGGTAATGCCCATAACAAAGACAATCGAGCATATGATAATCGAGGGAGCATCTGCCCTGGAGCTCCAGGAGCAAGCTTGCAAGGAAGGGATGGCAACCCTTCGAGCAGAGGCATTAGAGAAGCTAAAGAGTGGAATAGTAACTGCCGAACAGGTAATAGCCACCACAATGTCATAGAGGGGGTAATTTTATGATATCGATGCGTGAACTTCTCACAGAGGTCGTGAAGAGGGAAGCGAGCGACCTGCACATAACCCCAGGTGCACCACCTATGTTTAGAATAGACGGGAAGCTCGTCAAAAGCAGATATGAGGTGGTAACACCGGAAACATCGAAGCGTCTCGCCTACAGCATCATGACCGAGAAACAGAAGCAGAAATTCGAGGAGAACTGGGAAGCCGACCTCTCCTTCGGGATAGAAGGGCTCTCACGCTTCCGGACAAACATATTCCTACAGCAGGGGCTTGTCGCAATGGCTCTCCGCAGGGTTCCAACAGTGATAAAAGGGATTGAGGAGCTGAGGCTACCAAAGATAATCGGCACCTTCACCGATTATCCAAAGGGGCTTATTCTTGTAACCGGCCCAACTGGCACAGGTAAAAGCACAACCTTAGCGGCACTTATCGACAAGATAAACACGGAGAAGCACCTTCATATACTGACCGTCGAGGACCCGATAGAGTTTGTTCACAAGCACAAAAGCTCGATAGTGAATCAGCGGGAGGTCTATTCGGATACCAAGACATTTGCGACGGCTCTGAAATATGCAATGCGTGAGGACCCTGATGTGGTTATGATAGGTGAGATGCGGGACCTCGAGACGATTGGGGCAGCACTCACTATCGCCGAGACGGGGCATTTAACATTTGCAACCCTGCATACCAATTCCTGTGCAGAGACGATAAACCGAATCATAGATGTCTTCCCACCCGCCCAGCAGACCCAGGTACGGGTACAGCTGTCCTTTGTCCTTCGCGCAATCGTGACCCAGCAGCTCATCCCAATGATAGGCGGTGGCAGGATTGTTGCAACAGAGATACTCATCACCATCCCGGCAATCAGAGCCCAGATAAGAGAGGACAAGATACATCAGATATACTCGACTATGCAAGCCGGACAGAAGTATGGTATGCAAACGATGAATATGTCTATAGCGGAGCTGTATCTGCGTGGTATAATTTCTTTGGAGGAGGCATACGCTCATTCCTTCGACCCTACAGAGCTCAACGACCTCATTATACGGAAGAAGGAGAGAGTCAGCAGGGGAGCGTAACAGGAGAGGTATTATGCCTGTATTTGAGTATCAAGGTAGGACACTGACCGGTGCCCCTATATCGGGGGTACTGGAGGCTAAAAACCCTGAGGAGCTCAAACGCTTTCTGAGGAAGCAGCGAATTATTATCTCCTCTGTAAAGAAGAAACAGAAGGAGATAAATATCCGCTTCGGGACAGGGATTTCCAATGTCGACCTGTCGAGGTTCACCCGCCAGTTCGCCACAATGATAGAGGCAGGGCTCCCAATCGTCCAATGCCTGACAATCCTGTCGGAACAGACGGAGAACAAGAATCTTGCCAGTGTTATATCAGAGGTCAAAGCAGATGTCTCAGGTGGTTCGACCCTATCCAGTGCTTTCGCAAAACACAAGAAGGTGTTCGACGACCTGTATGTCAATATGGTAGAAGCAGGTGAGGCAGGCGGTGCACTCGAGGTCATTCTGAAGCGGCTCGCCGAGTTCAGGGAAAAGATGGACTCGATAAGACGCAAGATTAAGGGGGCTATGGCTTACCCGAGTGCAATTTTCGTCGTTACCATCCTTATGACCTGGGCAATGTTGACCTTCATCATCCCGGTCTTCGCCGGTATGTTCGAGGGCTTGGGAGCCGAACTTCCGAAACCGACCGTGATTGTGCTCAATATCTCCGATTTCTTCAGACATAATGTTATCCTGATTATCCTCTTTGTAATCGGCATTATCTTAGGCTTCTCGGGACTCCAGAGGACGCGTCAGGGACGCTGGTGGGTGGATTCTGCCAAACTCAAAGCCCCGATATTCGGGCCTCTCATTCGTAAGACCGCCATAGCACGGTTCACAAGGACATTAGCTACCCTACTCTCGAGCGGCGTTAACCTCATTGATGCGCTGAACATCACATCCAGGACAGCCGGGAATGTGGTGCTCCAGAGGGCAATACACGATTCGATGGTAAGCATCTCGGAGGGCGAAACCATCGCTGCACCACTCAGGGAGAGCAAGGTGTTTCCCCCGATGGTTGTGCAGATGATAGGCGTCGGCGAGCAGACCGGTAACCTAGATGATATGCTAACCCGAATCGCCGACTTTTACGACGAGGAGGTAGATGCAGCAGTCACCACGCTTATGTCACTTATCGAGCCTCTCGTGATTGTGGTTATGGGCGGGATAGTTGGCGCACTCCTGATAGCAATGTATCTGCCAATGTTCGATATTATAGGTCAAATAAAGGCTTAAATCTCCTATGGAATCCAAACAGGAAGAGCTAAAAAAGAGACTCAACTGGCTCTTAATCCTCAGGCTATTTATATTCGTTTTTATCTTCATCTCCACCCCCTTTATCCTCAGGTCATCGGAGAAGTTTTTGTATGAATTTCTGCTACTATATGGTATAACAACCCTTGGCTTCTTCCTTGCATTATCCCTCTGGCGGTTCACCCATAAGAAGGTAAGCCTGAAATTCTTATGCACCATCCACTCGGTAGTGGAAATCCTGACCGAACTGGCTATCATTCACTACTCCGGGGGGATAAACTCTCCCTTTGTAATACTTCTGTTCTTCACCATAATAAGCACCTCGTTCTTCCTCGAGATGGGCGGAACCCTGCTGGTGACTACATTCGCCTCGGCATCGCTTGTCGCCCTCGTTTTCTTGGAGGCAAAGGGTGTCCTCACCTTCGAGTCAGGTTTCCTCCCGGCATCGCATTACTCTCAGCCGGAGTATCTATTTTATTTAACCTATATTTATGTCTGTTTCTTCTATATAGTTGCGCTTCTTGCAGGGTATATCTCTAACAAGCTCAGGGCTCGTATCAACGAGCTCGAGCTTCTCTATTATCAACTGATGCAGATGCGTATGGACACGGATGAGATACTGGAGTATATGCGTAATGGGCTCGTGACGGTTGACACAACCGGGAAGATACAGTATTTTAACGAGGCGGCGAGCAAGATACTCGGGCTCGATAAGTCGGAGTTGAGGGACAGGGATTTCCGTGAGGTATTTCCTGACAGGCTGCGCACCTTCAGGGAGATGCTGGAACGCTCACTCTCGGGTTCTATGAATGAGAACTCTCGTGGCGAGATAATCATAACATCGGACGAGGGGAAGGAGATCCCGCTCCTCCTTGTGACAAGCACCCTTAAGGTAGCCGGTATAGTTCGGGGAGTGATAACGGTCTTCGAGGACATAACGCAGGAGAAGCTTGTCGATGAGTATCTCAAGAATGTGGACAAGATGGCACTCATCGGAGAGATGTCTGCCGGGCTGGCTCACGAGATAAGGAACCCTTTAGCTTCGATACGTGGCTCGGTCGAGCTTCTAAACAGGGAACTTTCTCCACCTGAGAGTGAAAACAGGGAACTGTTCGAGTTAATAGTCAAGGAGACCGACCGCTTGAAGGGGATACTCGATGAGTTCTTGAACTTTGCCCGAATCGAGGATGTACCTCTATTCCAGTTGCCGTTCGTGAAGACAGACCTTTCCAAGCTTTTTAGGGAGACATTAGAGCTATTGAAGAGGAACTCCTGCTGGGATGACAGGATAACGGTAGTGAATGAGTTTGAGGGTAAGGAATTTAATGTATATGGGCGTGAAGACCACCTCAAGCAACTGTTTCTGAACCTTCTGATAAATGCAGTCGAGGCTGTGAAGAATGAAAAGGACCCGGAGATACAGATATCGCTCAATGGACAGCGACAGGGACTTCTCGACAGGAACATAATACTTGCCGGGATATCGATAAAGGATAACGGTGTGGGCATAAGCGAGAAGAACTTGCTGAAGATATTCCAGCCGTTCTTTTCGACAAAACCAAAAGGAACAGGACTCGGGCTCTCGATTGCACAGAGGATAGCAACCCAGCATAAGGGCCTTATAGAGGTCCACAGCAAGGCAGGTTCGGGAAGTGAATTTGTGGTCTTTCTACCAATAAAGGGAGTCTCAGGAGGGATAAAATAAGATGAAAAAATTATGGCTGGTTTTGGTGTTTCTGGGTCTGACAGTCTGCTGGAGTTTGTCCGCACAGGAGCCCGGCTCGTTGAAAACGGCAAGGCATCCTGCCTCGTCGAAGGATATTATGACCCCCTGTGTATCTATCCAGAGCAACTACAATGGCGGCAACCCTGCCCAGAATGTGAGGGTGTGCGTGGCGACGGCTGACGATGCAGATGGCACCGGCGGCGGTTCCACATGGATAGGCGACTTTGTCGAGGGGGATTTGACAGGCAGAGACCTCCTGTATGACTTTCACCACGATGTAGGTGGCGTTGACCCTGGGGCACCACGTCCTTGGAGCTCCTGGGTCGCCTTCAACATCGATGGGGTAATCTACAACATCCGCGGGCTTACCGGGACATTTGTCCCTACACTCACAACCGCTCCCTATTCCACTGGAGACACCATCTGGACAGTCTGGCAGGCAGGGGATATACGGATAACGCAGAAGCTCTCTCCCCGCCAGATATCCGGTCCTGGCTCCGCAACCATTCTGTATGAATATTTTATGGAGAACACCGGGACGGTGTCGCACAATGTGGGACTTCTGATACAGTTTGATACGATGATAAACGGGAACGACGCAACAAGGATTTCAACATACTACGGCTTCGAGGACCACGAGCAGGAGTTCCTTGCCCCCGATATACCTTCCTACTGGCGAGCCTGGGAGAGCGACGACCTCTCGGGTATGGTTGCACAGGGCGATATATTGGGCCCCGAGTCGACGATGCCGGATAGAATTTGCCTCGGTTCTTGGCCTACTTATTATAGTGTTGTCTGGGACTATACACCGACCTTCGGCACATACGGTGATTCCGCGGTTCTCCTGTGGTGGTATCCCGTGTCCATTCCCCCGGGTGGGACTATCCGACAGGCGACATACTACGGTCTCGGTGCAGACATAACAAGCGAGGGTGAACTCGAGCTGAACCTCAACCCGATAATGATAAACTGCGCTCGCTGTGGGGAGTTGTCTCCAAACCCCATCGATGTTACGCTCCTCGTCCGCAACACATATTCCACCCTCTGGCCCTTCGATGACGAGATGGCTTACAATGTTCAGGCGACGATAACCTATGATGCGAGCTGCCTGACGCTCGTCTCTGGAGTTAATCCGCAGTATACAGACCCGAGAGACCTGTGTTCCTCGGAGGACCCATTCTGTTTCGACCCATCTGTCGGGAGCGCCTCCTGGCGTTTTGAGCTGAACCGCGACTGTATGGGAACAAACACCTGCATTCACATCGATGTGACGACCACATCGCCTGATATCGACGGCAACTCGATAGACTACTGCTTCGACATTCCCTACTGTGAGGGGTCTCCACCCGTGGCGGAGGTGGTTCGTCCCGACCCCTGCGGCGGAATAACCTCCTGTGAATATCAGGACATAATAATAAACATTACACCGGGGATGGCTCCCATCATCGAGTCGAGCATCATTCTTCAGGTGAACGGGACAAACTACACAACATCCGACCCACAGCTCACCTGGAGTCCCCCCGAACTCCATTTCATCCCCTCTATCCCTTGGACAAATGGCTCCTGGGTGACATTCTCCCTTATCAGTGCGGAGGATGACTCCGGCTGTGTGGCAAACATCGTTACCTGCAATTTCCAGGTGGACATCGAGCCACCCATATTCGATGATGCTTATCCACCTATGGATACCGTTGTTCACACGCCGACACCGGTCATCGGCGTCGATATATTCGATGCAATCTCCGGGATGCATCTCGAGATAACAGGGGTAAGCTTCTCCAATGGCGATACAGTGGAGGTATGCATTCTTCATGCCTGGGACTCGCCTACCTATGACTATTGCGCTCCGAACGACACGAGCTTCTGCTGGACATTCTATGTTATGCTTGCGGGTCCGACACTCGAGATAGTCATTCCGCAGCCTGATTCCATAACAGCCTGCGATGACCAGTATATCGAGCTGTTCATCCACCCGGTCATCGCGCCGATAGACGAATCCAGCATTGATTTCTCCATAACGGTGAACGGTGAGCCATTTACAGTTGACTCGAGGTGGGTATCCTTCCATGATGATTCAATTCTAACGATAACACCAGCCGCCGGCACCTGGCACAATGGGGATACTGTCTGCGTAACGGTGAACAATGTGGAGGACATCTATCACACTCCATCCGACGATTGCCCGCTGACCTGGTGCTTCCTTGTCGACCTCAACCCACCCGATATCTGGGGCGAGTTCCCCGCGGATACAAATGTTACTACACCGAACCCTGTTATACATATCAGCATCTTCGATTCTATATCCGGGCTTTACGAGCCATCCGTTGTTTTCACAATAAATGACACACTGTCGTTTGTGCTCTCGGACAGCGTATTTGTCCTCGACCCACGGACAGGGGAATACATCTGTGAGACAGCCCGCAACGGCATAACCTTCGCCGATGGTGAGACAGTGACCGTCTGCGTGCAGCAGGCATGGGATACTCCCGACTACTGCGATTCCAACAGGGTCGAGCCATACTGCTGGAGCTTCACAGTGAACTTCATCGGTCCGACGGCCGAGATTGTCCGACCGGAGCCAGACATTATCTCTGCCTGCGATGACCAGGAGATAATCATCCGAGTCTATGATGCTTCCGGGATAGACTCATCATCAATCGTACTGAATGTGAACGGAACTATATACACCATCGACAGTCCATATCTCACAATCGATGGGGATACGCTCATTATATTCCAACCGCCAGCCAACGCCGGATATAGGAATAAGCATCATAGATTCTGTCTCGGGGCTTTCCACCGATTCGGTCTACATAACGATAAACGACACGCTCATATTCCACATAGGGGATGAGGGGGTCGACTGGGACGGAGAGAACCTCGTTGTGCATCCGGAGGAGGCTGGCTTTGCATTCGCAGATAGCGACACGGTGGTAGTCTGTGTACACAATGCGCAGGACTCTCCGACACCCGGATATTGCGAGCCGAATGTAGCAGAGGAATTCTGCTTCAGCTTTGTTATATCGCTTTCTGGGCCTCGCCCGACCATTATCCAGTATATGCCGGAGAGTTTCGTTGCCTGTGTCGATACGGAGCAGTTCCTTGTTATGACAATCATCGACCCGGATGGGGTCGACCCGGCAAGTATAATCTTCACCGTCGGGGACGACACATTCACAGTTGCATCGGGGGAGCTCGATTTTGTCAACGATACCCTCATCTTCATTCCGAGTGAGTATTGGACAGATGGCGAGACGGTTTATGTCTGTCTTGTGGACGCTCGGGACAGCCTCGGCAACCCGATGGGTTCTCCCTTGTGCTGGCGGTTCCTCATCGACCTGACACCACCCGTTATCTGGAACGAACTCCCATCTACTGATTCACTCATAAACGACTCCATTGCCATCATCTCGTTCCATATCGCAGATTCCATATCCGGATTGGATTCCTTGTCGGTTACAATCACAATCGACGATACAATTGTTCTCACGCCGGGAAGTCCTGGAGTAGTCTGGGACGACAGCATAACATTCGACCCAGAGCTTCTCGGTATCTACTGGAACGACTGGGATACGGTGGATGTATGCGTAACGGCAGAT
>NATO01000119.1 GCA_002085385.1 candidate division Zixibacteria bacterium 4484_93 | reverse complement strand
TCGGTGAGGGCATTATGTTCCGCCCACGCGAATATTCTGATACTCTTTATGTGCCAAGACTCGTGGTTACCTATATCCCACTGGGTGTCGAGGAACAAAAGATGCTGCCATCCACTGTGGAAATCACCGCATTCCCGAACCCGTTCAATTCGTCTGTCGCCATCACCGCGCCTGCTGGAGCAGAAATAGAGATATATGACCTACTTGGCAACCGCCTATGGAGCAAAACCATCCCCCGGTCAGCTCAAGCAAATCTGGTCTGGAAACCGGATGAAAACATCCCCAGCGGTGTCTATATTGTCCGTGCAGCGACTGGCAACAAATCAGCAACTAAGCGGATAATATATCTGAAATGAATGAGCGTCGGGAGGAGCGATATGCCAGAATTTACAGTTAAGGTCTATGTCAGGAGGAAAGAGGGCGTTCTCGACCCGGAGGGGAATACCATCGCAGGGGCGATTGCCTCCATCGGATACAAAGGAATCAGCTCGGTTCGCACCGGGAAGATATTCATAATAAGGCTCGAGGCACCATCCGCCGATTCCGCAAGAAAGGATATGGAGAAGGTGGCAGACAAGCTCCTATCCAACCCCATCATAGAGGATTACACGGTGACGGTGGAGCAGGTATGAAAGCGGCGGTAGTCGTTTTTCCCGGCAGCAACTGCGACAGGGATTGCTACTGGGCATCGCACAATATCGCCGGCATCGATACGGTATTCCTCTGGCACAAGGAGAGATATATCCCGCCTGTTGACCTTGTTATCCTTCCGGGAGGTTTTTCCTACGGCGATTATCTTCGTGCAGGTGCAATAGCGCGTGTTTCCCCGATAATGGGAGCAATTCGAGATTTTGCTGCATCCGGTGGTCTTGTCCTCGGTATCTGCAACGGCTTCCAGATACTGACAGAATCTGGACTTCTGCCTGGGGTGCTTGTGAGGAACAAGAGCTTATCGTTTCTGTGTCAGTATGTCTATATCCGCGTGGAGAGGAACGATACGCCGTTCACAAGAGGATATAATGTCGGTGATGTTCTGAGGCTGCCGATTGCCCACAACGAGGGCAATTTCTTTGCACCACCGGATATGCTGGATGAGATAGAGAGAAAAAAACTTGTTCTCTTTCGCTACTGCGATAGCAATGGTAACATAACCGAGGAATCGAATCCGAACGGCTCTCTGAATAGCATCGCCGGTATCACAAACGAGAACGGGAATATCCTCGGGATGATGCCGCACCCGGAGAGGGCATCGGAGCTGATTCTGGGCAGCAGGGACGGTCTCGGAATATTTGAATCCTTGAAGGAGGGATATGCGTAAAGAACGCTTCTGGCTGCTCCTTCTCGCTATCATTATTGCTATTGTATCTGGAGCACTTGTCGGACAGCTTGTAGAGTTCTTCTTTCCAACAGGTGTGGTTAAGCTCTTTTTCACCAGAGGAGTTGAGTTCGGGATAGAGACGGTAACGGTCGACCTGGTTGCCCTGAAATTGACATTCGGCTTGATGCTCAAGTTCAATGTTATAAGCCTTATATTCACAATTATAGTTATTTACTATTTCAAGTGGTGGGTGCGTTGAATTCCGCAGAAATTCGGTTAATGTCTTGATATGCAAGGCATTATCGGTTTTTATCTAATGCTTAACATAAGAAATTTTGCATTGGCGGCTTGTATGCGGAGGTTCTGGTGAACGGTTACATAAACATTCTCCGCTTGAACTCCGACCTTCGTGTGGAGGCTGTTGATACATTTGACTATGAGGCTAACAGTGACCAGACATTTGGTGTCTGGGTGGTCCTTTCGAGTTTATCCCCGACAGATTGCTATGATGTAGTGGTAGAACTTAACGCAGATTACTATGCTGTTTCCCCTTCGAGTGATACGCTTCCTGTTCTTCACCCGGGGCAGATTGACTCGGTATATTTTAGTGTTGCAGGGCCTCCACTCAGAGCTACCAAGCTGTTTTCCCCTCACAAGGATTCTCTTTACGCTCACATTATAGGCGGCACCGACGATGATGGCGACCCCGTTGTGGAGCACATAACGGACAACGACCTCTTGATAAAGATTGAGGCTCCTGCTCGTCTTGTTTTCCAATCCACGGAGTTTGTTGCTGGTGATGTGCCAAACTCTCCCGATGTAACGGAGGGTGAGCATTTCAGCCTGATGGCGGAGGTTCGCAATACCGGTGAGGATGCAATAGATTCTGCTCGTATTGTTCTTAGGAGCAATACAGTCAACCCAACTAAATCGACCTTGATTGATTCGGCGTATATCATAACAGACTTTGGTGGTGGCTCGACGATTTATCTTTCCTTTGATATAGAGGCTGCGCCAAATCAGGATGCAACAGGGGCATTGGAGGAGCAGTTCGTTGTCGATATGTCCTGGGGGTTTGCGAACAACACAGGCACCGACCCGGATGTCGGTTATGTGGACGACATAGAGGATATGAACATTCAGTATCCGCCGGAGTTTGACCTCTTCGATATGCACACGGATGTTCCCTGGTTAAACAAATCTGATACGCTCCGTTTGACATCTATTCTGGAGAATTTAGCCGGTGATTATGCCACAGCCGATTCACTTACATCGTATAGCCATTATCTTGAGCTTTATATTCCCTCCACGACAACGGAGATAACGGGTGTTGGTGGTCTTGGTGCCCCGACGACTGCCTTTCAGGACAGAATAGAGGCGGGCGACAATGGGCAGTTTGATTTCTCACTTTACAATGAGGGAGCTTCGCATCAGGGGTTGGTGGATGTAAAAGAAATAGTTTATTTCCATGATGAGAACTATCCATCGCAGGGAGAGCCTCTTACCTCTCCTGATACGATGTCGGATGCCGGGGTGTTCGCGATAGATACCGAGGACCCCAGCACGGAGATAACCAATCTCAATACTGGCTGGATGAATGATGTGAACTGGCCCGATAGTCTATATGGCAAGATATTCGATGCCACGAGCGGTCCTGATTCTGTTTATTACGCCGTCGAGAATGATACTGGATGTTTCTGGGATGGTGGGACTGATTGGGTGGTGGATACGGTCTGGCTTGAGGCAGAGCTGTATGATGACACCCTGTGGGTGGGAGACCTGCCAACACCCGGCATTGCATACACGATATATGCCTGGGGTGTCGATGTTGCGGGCAACCATGAGGAAACGCCCGATGTTGTCAGTATTATATTTGACAACACATCACCTATGGTGGAGGTTATCTATCCTGATGCAGGTATTTATCCTCCCTCCGGCTGGGGAGACACAATCTCTGTTATCGCCAGCGATGACTCCTCTGGTATCGGTGAGGTGTATGTGGCGATATACGATTCGCTGACTGACAAATACTGGGATGACTCGACATCGACCTGGAGTGCGCTTCGTCGCTGGAATCCCGCTACTCATACGATTAGTGACCATTACCTGTATGATTTCGACCCCGGATTGGTAACGAGGATTTTCAAGATATATGCTCTTGCTTATGACCGTGCCCTGAATCACAGCGAGATAGATTCTGTCTGGTGGCTTTACTACGACAGGACTCGTCCTCATTCCGAGGTAACGAATATCGGCACCACATTCTACAATGCGGCGAGCTGGGTTGCAAACGGTGAGGCAATTGAAGGATGGAGCACCGACAGTCAGTTCACATATGTTGATTCCACCAGGCTTATGATTTATAACAGGGATAAACATCTCTGGTGGAACGGGACGGAGTGGGTAGGTGTTGGCTCCTGGGTGCTCGCTGGTGTGAACATTCCCGAGGATGACACATTGTACTGGTCGTATCCGATGCCTCTGGATGATATGCTCGACGGTCAGTATGAGCTTTACACCAAAGCCTACGACCATCTTGGCAACATTGAGGTGCCCGAGCTTGAGGACACATTCAATCTCGACAGAACAGCACCTGTTATAACCCCTGTATATCCGCTTCCCGAGTCGATTTACAATGCTGCCGAGTGGCTTGACACGGTGAAGGTTCATGTCGTGGATACATCTGTCAGTTATGTTGACAGCGTTCTGTTTGCCTTTTACAGCGAAGAGCTTGGAGCTTATTGGAACTGGTCGAGCTCGGACTGGAGTTCACCCATTGCGGATTGGAATGTAGCAAATCATACGGGAGACTACTACTGGTGGCCTATCACCTGTTTTGCCGATGGAGAGTATGAGCTCAAGGTCCGTGCTGTCGACGGCAGGGGTAATGATACTACAAGAGTGATTCGCTACTACATAAACAACTATGGCACTTATCTTGTCATAGAGGGACCGGAGTATGGTTTTGTTGGAGTTCCTTTTGATATGACTATAACAGCCTACCGCAGCGATGAGAGCATCGATTCATCTTACTCTTATCCTCTGGAGGTTCTTGCCAACAAGGACTCATCGCTTGTTGATTTTCCATCATCTCCTTTCTATCTCACGCACGGGACGATAACGGTTCCGTTCACCGTTAATGCTCCTATGGTTGGATTGAGGATAACCGTTCGGTCGCTTGATGGTCCACCCTTGATGGATGTCTCCAACCCCATATCGATAATCCAGATGCTTGACCTGCCGGACTTTGTCTATATCTACGATAATCCATCCGACCAAGGGGATACGCTTGTGCTCGTTTCCGACCTTTCGGAGAATGACCCTTATAGTCCTGGTTTTGTTCCCGGCGGTGTCGAGGTAACGGAGTATATCTTCTACCGTGATGTGGACCTTTCTGCAGATACCCTCTGGGTTCCGATAGATACGATAATGCCTGCTGCTCGTGATTCCATTATGTTCAAGTTCACCTGTGGCGGCTCATTCGACACTTACGACTACAGCTACATCATAACTGCCAATGCGCCTTCCCGCCTGCTTTCTGCCGAGGTTTTTGTCCTCTCATCTGGCAGAATACCTATCGGTTCCTATGCCCCTGAGGACAATATTCCTCCTGATGGTGTAACTGGAATAGATATTGCCCCTTACGGTGCAAACTACTGGCAGTTGAGCTGGGATGCTGTGGCATTTGGTGAGGATGGGACACCTGAGATAAACCCGAGTATTAATATCGAATATGAGGTGTATCGTCTGACAGAGCCTTATGGTGGACTTGGTGATGCAACACTCATCGGTACAACGGGGCTGACATCGTTTATCGATGATGATATAGGTGGTGCCGATGTCAGGGGAGATGCGGATAACAACTACTTCTACTTTGTTCGAGCAAAGGATACTGGTCCGAACTATGGAGACATCTCTGGCACTGTTGGTGAGTTTGATTTTGCGCTTGGAACGGGTTTCACCTCGGTTGGCAAGGCGCTTGTTATGGCTTCTCTTGATAGCGCCCATGCCTTCCCGGCGATTACGCCGAACTTCACGGCGGCTTCGAGGTATGTGCCAGGTTCCGGCTGGGAGCAGTGGGTAACCGGAACGCCCATATTCGATTTCCCCGTTACCGACGGTATGGCGGTCTGGCTTGCCACCTCCGACGATGGTGTGTTGACACTTTATGGAACGCCTCCCGGTGCAACGGATATAGATTTTGACCTTATCAGAACGACGACATCTTGCTGGAATGCAATCACCGTTCCGCTCCCTATAACATATATTGGAAATGCCGAGGCTCTTTATGCGGATATTCCGAACTGCGATGCGGTTGCAAGATGGGTTCCCGGTGGAGGCTGGGAGCAGTGGGTAGTTGGAACATCGATATTTAACTTCGATGTATATCGTGGTTATCCGTATATGGTCGGTGTGACGGGAAACGGCACTTGGCCATCCTATTCGCTTCGCAAGCTGTCAACCGATATTGTCGATGGCAGTGAATATGTTTGGGGACCGAAGCTTGTCTGGACGGAGACAGAAGGGACATCCTTCCGAGCATACATCGTCGGGCGTGATGATGAGGTTCTGACCGAGAGCTCGTTCGGTTGCGCTCTTGAGCAGAATATCCTTGCTGTTCAGGTTGGCAACTTCCCGACACACTGGAAGGTTGGCGATATTGTGAGCTCGATTACTTGCCTGTGACGAGGCTCGAGAAGCCTGGAATTTCTGCTATTCCGAATAGTTTCCGACTCGGCAGTGCCTATCCTAATCCGTTCAATCCGGCGACAGCGATTACATTCGACCTTCCAAAAGAAGAGTTTGTCACCATCGATGTGATAAACCTGCTTGGTGAGAATGTGAAGACGCTTGTCAGCGATACGAAGCCTGCTGGTTCTTACACCGCTATCTGGGATGGAACGGACGAGAGCGGGAAGGTGGTTTCTGCTGGTATCTACTTTTACAGAATGCAGGCTGGCAGTTTCACATCCGTCGGGAAAATGGTGTTTGTTAAGTAAATAAGTGTGGTATTTGGGGGCAGGGGAACTCCTCTGCCCCGACAACAACAAGGGAGTGTTATGAGAAGAACACTTATCTTGGTAATCTTGCTTTTGGTGTTTGCTATGCCGGTATCGGCACAGATAAGCCACAATGTCACGGGGACGCTCGTCAGAAGCGATGGGGTAACCGTCCCCCCTACGGAGTGTATTGTATTTGTTGCCTGGCTGAACGATAACCGCTCCGATACGCTTACACAAAACTCCCCCGGTTGTGGATATTTCGGGGAATATGCTTGCTGGGTCGTCAACACAGGGAACTTTGCCTCTTCCTGGCATAGTGGCGATATACTTCATATATATTTTTACGACAGTTGTGTGGGTGAAGAGTATAACTTTTCCTGTGTTCTGAACGATGACCCGACCCAGAATGTCGGGCAGGTAACCCTGCCTGTTGAGGAAGAAGAAAGCACCGAGACTATCTTTTCCCTCTATCCGAACCCGGCGGATGGATATGTGTCTCTCACACTGCCGGAGGATGCTCTCGGCGTCTCGGTCTACAATATAACAGGAAAGAAAATATTATATGTAGAAAACAGAAA
>NATO01000118.1 GCA_002085385.1 candidate division Zixibacteria bacterium 4484_93 | reverse complement strand
GAGGTTGCCCCCTACGAGGAGGATGAGTTTGAAGAGGCACTCATCAGGTATGCTGAATCCTCCTTCCCGCTCGAGGAAAGGCTTGCCCTCCTCGATGAGGATGAGCTCTCGCTCCTTGCAAAGAATATTGAGAAAAAAATATGGAGGTAAGTAATGCGAAGAACTGTTCTGTTAATCGGATTTATACTCCTGTTTGCTGGTGTCATTTTCTCGCAGCCGCCCGAGTTGCCAGAGAGAGTCAAAAAAAGGGTCGAAACATTCCGTATATGGAAGCTAACAGAGTTCCTTGACCTGACGGATGAGCAGGCGGCGAGCTTCTTCCCGAGGTATAATGCGCTTCGCAAGGAACAG
The DNA here is from genome assembly GCA_002085385.1 of candidate division Zixibacteria bacterium 4484_93. Lineage (GTDB taxonomy): Bacteria > UBP14 > UBA6098 > 4484-93 > 4484-93 > 4484-93. Next base: position 7,045 of record NATO01000118.1, on the reverse strand, counting down.
GAGCGTCTGAGAGAGGAGCATCTGGCGGCAGAGGATTCAATCCGGATGCTGCTGGACAAAAAGGGAAACGATGATGAACTTAAGTCTCTGTGCAACAGGCTGCTCGAGAACAGACAGGCTGTCTCGGAGCTGAAGATAAACTTCTTCAATGAATGCTCAGAATTCTTGACAACCGAGCAGCAGGCAAAGCTTATGATATTCGAGGAGCAGTTCCGAAGGGAGGTATCTGGTATGATAAGAGACATAAGAAAGGAAAGAAGGAAACCATTTAACAAGGAGGGTAGAAGATGAAAAGCTATCTGATGCCTGTCGTAATCGTTGTAGCAGTTCTCATTGCTGCAACAGCTGTGTTTGCTCAGCCTGGAGAGAGGAACCGCCTGAGGGCAAGGCCTGGAAAACCGGGTCTGAGGCCTGAGATGCTCTTGAAGGTTGCTGACGAGATTGGCTTGACAGATGAGCAGCGCGAGCAGATAAAGGATACCTGGGCATCCCACAAGAAAAGCACCATCAAGCTGAAGAGTGCAAAGGAAGAGGAACAGGTTGACCTCGAGACAGAGCTCGCATCCGATTCGCCGAATATGAAGAAGGTGAAATCGCTCATTCTTGACATCGCTGAAAAGAATGGAGAGCTGAAGTATATGGAGATCGAGGTTATGCAGGATATTAAATCTATCCTCACCGATGAGCAGCTTGAGAAGCTGAAAAATCTGCGGGAAGAGTTCAGAGAAAAACGCCAGGAAAGGATACAGGAAATGAGGCCGGGCGGTCCACGGATGATGCCCAGGAAGTAGTTCTCTTCTTTTCTCCGATGACAAAAGGGGTGGCTTCCTGTCGCCCCTTTTTTATTTGACAAACTGGCGATAATTTGTAAATTATCAATATAAATGATAAGGAGGGGTAATGACGGAAAGGATAATTCTTATTTTGTTCTTTTTGTTTGTTCTGGTTTCCTGTGTATTTGCTGAGCTTGAGTTTCGCTTGGTGGGTGTGTTCATGCCGGGGGACTCCGTCACAGCTATTGAACTGGATGATACAATTATGTATATCTCGGATGGTGCAGGTGGTTTCCTGATAGTGAATATCGCAGAGCCTACCGCTCCGTTATTGGTTAGTGCTGGTCCGGACTACTACGAGCCCGGCTGCTGTTATGCGTCAGACCTTTTTCTTCTGGGCGATACCCTCCTTCTTGCTGACCATCTGCTTTCCCGTTTCGATATTTCCGACCCGCGGACTCCGGTGTTAATTGACACGCTTCGGCTCACCTGGGGTGTGTACTCTGCGACAAACTGGGGCGATACTGTGGCATTGGGGGGTTGGGAATTCTGGGCAATTGTTGACTTCTCTGATATGGCTGCACCTGTTATTTTATCTGAGACTCCCTCCTCTGGCGTTGTTTATGATGTGGCGAAGGCTGGTGATATTCTCGTTGTCGAGGAGAATTTGGTGAGAGGTGTTCGGCTTCAACTGTTCAATGTGGCTGTGCCTACCGCACCGGTTCTGGTCTCGACATGGGAATCCGACACCATCCCTGTGTGGGGTGTCCATACCATTAATGACACCCTACTTTTTCTCGGAGAGGGGATACTGAACATTGCAAATCCTGCAACGCCTGTTTTGCTCTCCGTGGTCCCAGGGCTTCCATACTCTCCCCCTGGTGGTGATTGGTGCACGATTCTCAACGACACAGCGTATGTTGCACACAGTAACTGGTATGGCGACTCGGTAGCTGACCTCTTTGTTGTTGACCTTACTGACCCTCTTACTCCTCTTGTTATCGGCGAGTGTGTCCTACCCGAATGGGAAGGAGCGAGTGCTGTGGCTGTTCGTAATGACACGATTTTCTTAGGTTACTATGATATTGGTCTCTCGCCTGGTGTCGTTATTCTTGCCTGTGAAACATCGGGAATAAGTGGTTGCACCTTTTTGCCATCGTCACTTGTGTTATCTGTCTATCCCAACCCGTTCAATTCTTCAGTGAAGATAGATGCACCGGCTGGCTCGACAATCGAGATATACAATATCAAAGGTGAAAAGATAGCCGTTGTCCCAGCGGATAAAAGCGGATTGCACCAGTGGACACCCGATAAACCAATCGGTTCCGGTGTTTATCTCATCCATTCGAAGATTGGTGATAAGTCGCTTACCAAACGGGTTGTGTATCTGAAATAGCGTATGTGTTGACTTAAAGCTGTAATTCTTCTATTGCATAGAGTTAGCTTTCATCATCTAATATATTAGTTTATAGATTTTGTTTTATTTCCTGATTTCAAACGAGATATAATCTCAAGATACCTGTCTGCTTCGGGTAAATTTCTCCTTTTTGCCTCCAGAAGTTCTTTTTCTGCCCGTGTGAATTCACCCATCTTGGCATAGATGAGCCCCCGGTTGAGGAAGAGCTCTGCATTTGCTCCTTCGTATTTCTCGAATAGGTCATACATTTTAAGTGCGGTGGGATAGTTTCCCATAGCGTCGTAGACCACCGCCAGCTGGAAGAAGCAGGAGTATAAATCGGGCTTCCAGGAGAGGGCGCTTGCCAGAGCGATTGCGGCCGAGTCGAGTTGCCCCTGTTTCCCGAGAAGCGTGCCGAGGTTAAAGTAGCAGATGCCTATTATGTCGTTATCCGAGAGGGCGCCACCTACCTTCTCCTCGAATATTGTGCCGAGATTATACTCCGCTTCAACTCCCTGCCTTGGCAGTGTTGCGCAGGTGAGATAATGCTTGTGTGCTCTCTTTAGTTCTCCCTTTCCCTCTGCGATGACACCAGCGAGATAGAAGAAGCGTCTGTTATTTCTGAAACGAGAAATCGCCTCCGATACAGTGGAATCTGCTTTCTGGTAGTTTCCTGCCTGTATATAGCATTTTGCGAGGTTGTAGTATCCCTCCCAGAAGGCGGGGCGAAGCCGAATAGATTCTTTGCAAAACCTTTTCGCTTCCTGCAGCTTTCCCTCAAGACGATACAGGAGGCACAGGTTCGAGTATGCCTTGGGGTCTTTCGGAGCAACCTCTGTTTCCTTGAGAAAATATTGTTTAGCATTCTCTCTCTTTCCCTCGTGAAAGCAGATAACACCCAGGTTCAGGTTCGCTCCAGGTGTGTTTGGGTTCAGTTTAAGTGCTGTTTCGAACTCTGCCCTTGCACTATCCGGCTCTCCCTTCTTGAGATATACATTCCCCAGTGAGAAGTGTGAACTGGAAAAATCCTTCCCTCTCATTCCGGTCAGATTTGAATTGACGATGAAGGCGATGATAACGAATAGAATTATGCGGGATATCCGTCTGTTCTTTATATCGCTTAAAATTCTGGTTAGCCCGAATGGAGTAAATATAATGAGAACGGGAAGAATAGGCAACCTGAAGCGTGCAGTAATAAAAAAGAGTATGACAGAAACAGAATAGATAATAAAATATATTGTTAAGAGAGAGGTTGTGCTGTTTTTTCTTGCTCCACAGAACATCCCGAAGAGCCCAAATGTTCCAACTATTGAGAATGCAAATGGGAGGAGATACAAGATGTAGAAATATCTTCTATGGAAATAGATATTCTGGTTGTTTGAGACCTCGTATCGGTTGAGCCAGAGATAGATTTTTCTCAGGAAAAGTAGTGCCGCTTCTTTTGGATTGTTGGCGATGAACCCCAATCCTTTTTTATAGAAGAATTCTGATACCTCGCTCGGAGAAAGTTTCCTTCCTGTGCTTTCTTCTGCGAGTGCTATGCAATCTCTGTATTCCCAGCGCTCTCCAAATTCAGGGATGGAAGCTGTTGCACCATCGGATAGCGGGTTGTTGCCGATGTAAAAATTTACTCCACCTTGGGTTGCGATAAGGACGAAATCCCCACTCTTTATGTAGTTGCGCAGTGTCACGGGGGAGATAATGAGTATCGCACCGAGAGCCACAGGAATTATCCGAAGGATATTTTTCTTGAACTCGCCCTTTCTTGCAAGCAGGAACCAGAGCAGTATAAATGGTGAGAAAAGTAGTATATTCGGACGCGTGAGAGCTGACGCTCCAAGGATTATGCCGCTTAGAAGATACCCTGGTAAGGAATCCTTTTGTCGGATAGACAGCGGCGATAATCCCTGCCCAGAATGCCGCTCGTTTTCCGAAGGCACGGTCGGCAAGCCGATATGTGAGGAGCACAGCCCCGATGCCGATTATATGCTGAATTACCCTCGAAATGAGGAGGTTTGTGCCAAATATCTTGAAGATAGCTGCCAGGAAGTATGGGTAAAACGGTGCACGGAAGAACGCTCCATCCCCAAGAAAATTCCCACGGAGTATCTGTTCTGCCCAGAGCTTATGGAAAAGGGCATCGACAGTGGGATAGTATGTCAGCGGGAAAGCGGGAAGCTGAAGTATCTGGACGAGACGAACCGCTGCTGCTATAAGGATTATAATGTAAGGGTTATATCTCTCTTTCACACTGATAAATATAATTGTTCTGTCACGATTTTCCAGAATAAAATTGTGATAGGGTATCATCTTTTTCTTGACTTATGAGGTAAAAATTATTTAATTGTAGCAAATTTAGAGAGGATATGATGAAGGGGTCTGACAACGACATCATCGTTTGCCGCTGTGAAGACATAACCCTTGGCGAGATAAGAGAGAAGATTCGTGAGGGGCTTACCACAACGGAGGAACTGAAGCGGGTACTTCGTGTCGGGATGGGGCCCTGCCGGGGGAAGAGCTGTGTCCCTATTATACGGCGTGAGCTGTCGCGGATGTTGTCTCTCCCAATGGCGGATGTTCTCCCGCCAAAGGATAGACCGCCTGTTGTTATGGTGAAGTTCAAGAGCATTCTCGAGGGGAGCGAGGAGTGAGCTTTGATGTTGGCGTGATAGGCGGTGGAGTAATTGGCTGTGCGATAGCCTATAATCTGGCAAAGTTTGGACAGAAGAATGTCGTCGTATTTGAGAGGCAATATCCAGGGGCAGGTTCCACCGGTCGGTGCGGAGCTGGTGTCCGGCAGCAATGGGGTCTCGAGATGAACTGCCGCCTCGCCAGAGGGAGTGTTAAGATATTTGAGCAGTTATCATCCGAGCTGGGAGTGGACATCGAGTTCAGGCAGGGAGGATACCTTGTTCTTGCTCACACGGAGAAACAGATTGAGCAGTTTGAAAAGAATGTCTCTCTTCAGAACTCGCTCGGCATACCTTCGAGGATTATAACTGTTGAAGAGGCTCTTGAGATAGTTCCTTACCTCAATCCAGAGAGTTTTATCGCTGCCACATTCTGTCCTACGGATGGACATGCCAATCCGCTTTTGACCAACTATGCTTATGCCAAAGCTGCAGAGCGTCTTGGGGTGAAAGTTATGAAGTTCACGGAGGTTAGCGGTGTCGAGAGGTCGAATGGTGTATTCAAATTGACAACAAGCAGAGGAAATTTTGAGGTAGGTTGTCTTGTGAATGCGGCAGGAGGGTATTCTAAGCCGGTTGCCGCTATGGTCGGTGTCGATATTCCGACATACTCGGAGCGTCATCAGATTCTTGTTACCGCTCCTGTTCCTCGTATGTTTGACTGTATGGTTATCTCATTCACATCGGGGATTTACGCACAGCAGGTTCCTCAGGGGAGCTTTGTCCTCGGGATAGCTGAAAATGAGGAACCGAGTTACAATACAAACTCCAGCTGGCAGTTTCTGGAACATATTACATACGAGGTTACATCGATACTGCCTGTATTCGGTGAGCTTTCCATTGTGAGGCAATGGGCAGGATTGTATAATAAGACCCCGGATAGTCAGCCGATACTTGGTGAGGTATCGCCGGGATTTTTTGTTGCGGTTGGGTTCTCAGGGCATGGATTTATGATAGCACCGAAGACAGCGGAGATTATGGCCAAGCTAATCCTGGGCATAAAACCGGATATAGATATCTCTTATCTTTCTCTCGATAGATTTGAGAAGGGGGAGCTGATAGTAGAACCATCTGTGGTAGGATAAGTTTTAATTCTAAATAATCAGGAGGAGAAGATGGTCATCTGGAGTATCATTATTTTCATCCTCGGGCTCTTCACCCTTATAAACTCTTTTTTACCTGAGCCTGAGCCAGTTATCTTTCAGGCGTGCGGAATAGGGATTATGCTAGTCTCTCTTGGAGTGCTTTACCGTATTGAGGTAAAGGTAAAAAAAGGTGAAAAGGAGGCATACCAGCGGCGGCTTAAGGAGCTCGAGAAGGAAGTGCAACAAGAGAAGGAGGAAAAGGAATGACTTTCTGGGTTATAATTCTATTTCTTCTGGGGGTATTTATACTGGTTTCCTCTGTGCTGGGACTTCCTGTTTTAACAGGAGGCGTTGCTGCTGCCATCGTGATGTTGATTGCCCTCGGTATGCTATATAGGATGTATGTGGAGAGGAGAAAAAAGAGCAAAGAGAAGAAATAGCTATTCTATTTCTTTTATTTCTCCCTCCGCTCTGCCCTTATAGAATCTGAGGCTTACCTTGTCTCCTTGGGCAAGCGAGGAAGAATCGGAGATAACCTTTTTCTGTTTGTAGACCACGGAGTATCCTCTTTTCATTATCTCGAGTGGTGAGAGGGTAGAGAGCTTGCTTTCGAGGTTTCTGAGCGCCGATGAGCGGCTTTCAATGATATTATTTATCTCTCTTGTAGCGTCCTCTATGAGGCTGTCGAGTGTCTGATATTCTGACATAACTCTATCCTTGAGACTGCGGAATCCATAGCTTGAGATAGCAGCTTGAAGTTTTTCCCTGTTGGATGAGACTTCTGTGAGTAGGCGGGTTCCTGCAAGGTTTAAGCGGCGGGTCTGTTTTTCCATAAGCTCGAGGATGTCGGGAACGGCAATCTCTGCTGCTGCGGATGGTGTAGGTGCTCGCATATCTGCCACAAAATCGGATATTGAGAAGTCTGTCTCGTGTCCAACGGGTTGAAACGAATCGTGAGCGCGAACTTAACGATCAACTCGTCCAGACTATCCAACCCATTTCTCGACAACAGAAATTCTTCCTTATTTGCCTGGTCTAAACTGATTATAATTTGTTCTATATAAGGAACTGTGCAAAGTTCACTAATAATTTTAGGTAGAG
>NATO01000017.1 GCA_002085385.1 candidate division Zixibacteria bacterium 4484_93 | reverse complement strand
CCTTCTGAGGGACGAGCTCGATTTCCCCAGCCTCTCGGAGATAGATACCCTTCGGCACTTTGTCAGGTTATCCACACTGAACCACCATATCCTCAAGGATTTCTATCCGCTCGGCTCCTGCACGATGAAATACAACCCTGTGGTGAACGAGGCTCTGTCTCGCCTTCCAGGGTTCACATCCATTCACCCTCTCCTGCCGGAGGAGTTCGTTCAGGGTGCTCTTATGCTTATGCACGAGCTGGGTGAGATGCTAAAGGACATAGGTGGAATGGATGCTATCACACTTCAGCCGGCAGCGGGCGCACACGGCGAATTGACAGGAACACTCATAATGCGAGCATATTTTAAGGCAAAGAACCAGCAACGCAGATATGTAATAATCCCCGATTCCTCGCACGGAACAAACCCTGCATCGATTGTTATGGCTGGGTTCGAGCCTATCGAGATAAAATCGAACAAAGATGGCAATATCGATATTCAGGTGCTCGAATCTGCACTGTCCGATGAGGTCGCCGGTATGATGGTTACCAACCCGAACACACTGGGGATATTCGAGCGCGAGATAACAAAGGTCGCAGAGCTCGTTCACTCGGCTGGCGGCCTTCTGTATATGGACGGTGCGAACCTGAACGCCATTATGGGGATAGTCCGCCCGGGTGAACTGGGCGTTGACATACTGCATTACAACCTTCATAAAACCTTCTCGACCCCTCACGGCGGAGGTGGTCCCGGCGGCGGAGCTATAGCAGTGAAATCCCATCTCGCCGAGTTCCTGCCGGTTCCTACCGTTGCTCGCACAGATGATGGCAGATACTCACTCAACTGGAACAACCCGCACTCAATCGGGAAAATACTATGCTTCTGGGGAAACTTCCTCGTTATGGTGAGGGCGTATGCTTATATAAAATCGCTCGGTAGTGACGGTGTGAAGCAGGCGAGCGAGATGGCGGTTCTGAACTCGAACTATCTCCTGCATCTATTGAAGGACAAGTGGGAGCTTCCGTATCCATCGACGCCGATGCATGAGTTTGTCCTCTCCGGTGAATTCCTCAAGAAATACGGTGTGAAGACACTCGATGTTGCAAAGCGGCTTCTGGATATGGAGTTCCACGCCCCGACGATATACTTCCCGCTCATTGTCCACGAGGCTCTGATGATAGAACCAACGGAAACGGAAAGCAAGGAGACGCTCGAGGATTTTGCCCGTGCAATGAACACAATCCTCGAGGAGGCAAAGGAAAAACCCGATATCCTCAAGAAATCTCCAATGCATACGACAACTCAGGCTATCAAGTTTCCGATAAACATAAACAGTGCAAGCAAGGATGAGCTCGTTCTGCTTCCGCATATCGGAGAGGTAATAGCAGGCAGGATAATCGAATACAGAAAAGCCAACGGAGATTTCCGACGCAAAGAGGATATAATAAATGTGAAGGGAATAGGTGAGAAGACCTACAAGACCCTCGAGCCGCTCATAACTGTCGACTAATCATCCTCGTAAAATGTCTGGTTCTCGAGCAGCTGTTCCTCGGGGACATCTCTGAAATATCTCGCTGGAATGCCTGCATATATCTTCCTTGGCGGGATGTCCTTTGTAACGAGCGCACCTCCGGCAACGAGTGCATCCTCACCTATCGTCTTCCCCGGCAGGATTGTCGCCTGAACCCCGATGCGAGCAGCTTTCTTTATCGTCACACCTCTAAACTGTTTGAACCGCTCCTCCGTTCTACCGATGAAGTTGTCGTTGCTCGTATTCACTCCCGGTGCAACGAAGACATAATCTCCGACATCGGAGTATGCAGTAATATAGACATTGGTCTCGAGCTTCGTTTTCTTTCCTATTGTGCACTCGTTCTCGATAGCGACTCCTCTGCCGACGATAGTGTAGTCGCCGATTGTGACATTCTCCCTGACCGTTGCCAGGTCGGCAATGAGCACCCTCTCTCCGATGATGGTCCCTGCATAGATGATGCAGTTTGCACCGACCATACAACCGTTACCGAGGACAGCAGGAGGGAGTGTCTGCTCCTTCGTCGTGGCACTCCTGGCAGCCTTCATAGGTAGCTTGCCGATTATACTGCCATCGCCGACAAGGCAGTTATTGCCGAGTGTGCTCCCACGATGGATGACAACATTATGCCCGATGATGCAGTTTTCACCTATTTCCACATCATCCTCGACCACAACAAAATATCCGAGTGTTGTTCCTCTGCCTATTTTTGCCTTTGAAGAGACGAACCTGTCCATTGTTTCTCCTTTGTTAGCATTTGTGTGGAGTGCCGTTTTCCTTCATAGAGCTGTCAGCAGCCCGGAGCACCCTCAGAACTGCGAGACCATCCTTGCCATCCGTGATAGGTGGAACCCTGCTTTTTATCGCCTTAACAAACTCCTGACACTCTATTCTCAGCGGTTCCTGCACCTTCACAGCGGGGATGACAATATCGCCTGTTCTGAGTGAGAGATACTCACCGTATGTATCGTAGCCCTGCTGGATATTTACGCCTTTATCGTATATCCGTATCTTCTCCTGTGGTTCGACATCATCCAGCACAGCCATCTTCTTGCTCCCGACGATGGTCAATCTCCTGATTTTGTGTGGGTCGAGCCAGCTCGTGTGGATGTGTGCAATCGTCCCGGAATCAAAGAACAGCGTGATGAACGACACATCCTCTATATCCTCTCTGAGATATGCAGCTCCCGTCGCCGAGACCCGTGTCGGCTTCTCCCTCAGAAGATAGGTTATCATCGATATATCGTGCGGTGCAAAACTCCAGAGCGCATTCTCTACATCCCTAAGCTTGCCGAGATTCACCCTCGTGGAATAAACATAATAGATATCGCCAAGTTCACCACTCTCTATATATTTCCGCATTCTAACCACAATCGGGTGATACTCCATAATATGCCCAACCATAAGTATCCGTTTGTTCTCCTCCGCGAGCTGGACGAGTTCCTCTGCCTCAGAGATGGCAAGAGTCATCGGCTTCTCAACGAAGACATCCTTCCCGAGGGCAAGAGATTCCTTCGCTATCTCATAATGATATGCAGGTGGCGTAGCGATAACGACAGCGTCTACCTCCAGATTGTCGAGCAGCTTGCGGTAGTCAGCCGCCACAGCCAGATCAGGAAACTGCTTCCTGAGCTTCTCCTGTGTTTCTTCACTCTCATCGCACAACCCGATAACCTCCACATCCGGCAGCGAGGAAAAGTTCCTGAGCAAGTTTCTCCCCCATGCCCCTACTCCTACCTGGATAAGCTTAGTCTTCTCGTTCATTTTTCCTCTGCCTCCCCGATGTAAAGATTCTCTTACAACTGTTCTCGAATTGTATCCATCTGTTATGCAGATGAGGGTTCTGGATACGCTGGTTCTCGATAAATCTTCGGCACAGAAGATAGAGTATTGTCAAGAGTACTGCCACCACAGCCAGCACAAGGGATACAACAGCCCTTTTCGGCTTCACCTTATGCTCCGGGACAGTTGCCCAGGATAGAACCTGAATGACTGGTGTATCTTTCTGTTCCTGTATCTTTGCCTGCTCATACTGGGTCAACAGGAACTCATACAGTATCTCCTGGATCTTGACATCCCTCAAAAGATTTGAATACTCCACCCACAGGTCAGGGAGGGAGACCAGTGCCTCGCGGAACTTGCTCCCCTCTTCCTCGAACGATTCTATCTTTTTCTCAATCGCCTTTATTCGTTCCTCTGTCTGCAGGAGGCGCGGGTTATCCGGGAGGTAATGTTCTTTCAGGAAATCCCGTTCGAGCTCCGCCTGCATAAGCTTGGCACGCATATCTGCGGAGAATTCGAGCATAATGCTCATCTGGTCCTCGATAGATATCGCCTTATGTTCCTTCTGAAATGCTGCAAGAGAACGCTCCGCCTGTGCAAGTCTCTCTCTACACTGTGCAAGCCTCCCTCCAACAAACTCACGCGTGCTTTTTGCAGATTGCGAAAGAAGATTTCTGTTGACCTCATCGAGCCGCTTCACCACATCGTTTGCAACAGCAGCAGAAAAGACGGGGTCCCGCTTCGCAAGGAACTTTACCTCCACAATCCCCTCGCTCGTGACACTCGTTGTCAGATACTTTAGAAATTTCTTCCTCGTCTCGTCTATATCCTTTTTCCTGTAGTATTCCTGCAGACTATATTTATCGATTATCGGGTCTATGACCGCTCTGCTCTTCACCATAGCAGAGTAGAGGTCCGACGGAGTAGTCATAAACGGCAGCTTGAATTCTCCCCCCGATGTGAGGGAGAACCCACCTGCGAGACTTGCCGCCATTCCCATAATCCCACCACCGGTAGATTGCGGCGGCATTATCTCCACCTCACCCTCATACCATCTGGGGAGAAGACTCGTTATACCGAATGCAACGACCGCCACCAGAACACCATTGAGGATGATAATTCTTATGTGTGATACAAGATATTCGATGTAGTCGAGGAAAGATACAAATCTCGATTTATCCATTAGAACACCCCCGCTGCGAACCCGGTTAGAATGAGTGAGGCGACCTGTGCAATAGGGGTAAGGTATCTTACAATCCGCGATGAGAAACGTTCTCCAACGATTATAACATCTCCTCGCCTTATCCTGTCGATTTTTGAGAGCGAATAGCTCTTCCCGAGCCGCTTCACCTTGACACAGGATATATTCCCGTCCTCGCTTGGTCCACCCGCGAGTGCAATATACCCCTCGATGCTCTCTCCCGAATTGAACGGAACAGCCCCGGGGGATGTGACAAACCCCACCACATAGACCGAATCGGATATAGTTGGGATATACACGGTATCACCTGGGAGAAGCGGATACTTTTCTCCTTTATCGACAAAATCGACCGTATCAACTCTCCCGCCTCTCGCCACCTCGATATGTGAGATATCGGATGTATGGAATAGGGCGTCTATTCTCTTCAAGAAACCGTTAAGCGGCTCATTTTCCTCTATCGTGTATATCCCTGTTATCTCCTGCCCCACGACGACCACAATATTGTCTCTAAAGTCGAGCCTCGGCAGATATACTACATCCCCGTCAAGGAGGTATGGGTTCTGGCTTATATCGCCCAGCTTGAGATACCGTGAAAGGTCAACAGATAATGTCTCAGTCCCGTTTCTTCGTATGATGAGGATGTTCTGGATATCGGGGAAGTCAGTGACACCTTCTGCTCTGTATATAAGGGTAGAGACCCTATCTGCTGCTGTAACATCGTATGAGCCGGGGAATTTCACCTGCCCCGTGATATGAGCCTTGAACCGGCGCAGATGCTTCAGCGTCATAGAGAAGCTAAAATCCTTGAACCTCTTTTTTAACGCTTCCCCGACAATGGCTCTCGCCTCATCGAGGCTTTTCCAGCGCAGGTCAACCACGCCAACAAGCGGGATAACAAGCTCACCCTCCGGGGTTATTGTTAGCTCGTGCTCATACTCCTCGGACTCCCAGATCTTGAGCGTCAGGATATCGTTTGGCCCGAGGATATATGCTTTCGGGTCAACAGGTCCCTCCTGTGGAACAAACTCCTCTTTTGCACTCACCTTCGTCCCTGGAAGCTCCTCCGTCTCGAATTCACCCAATTCTGCTCCACTCACCCTCGCACCGAGCTTTGCAGATTTTTTCTTTTCTACCTTCCCCTGAAATTCAAGCTGCATCAGACCCTGAGCAGAAACAGAACCAGAGCCGAGAAGGAACATAATTGCATAGAGCAAAAGGATTCTGACTTTTCTCATTTCCTCACACACCTTCAGAAAATCTTATAGTGAACCGATAGGTCAATGACTCCTTCCTGTGCTTTTCCAATGAACCCTTTGCGGAAGCTCAAGCCCGTTATGATGTTATCGAACCTGAAAAGGAGTGCAATCGAACCGAACATATCTGGCAAGAGGATGGAATCGAAATATGGCTCTTTCTCGTGCGGTGAGATATACACAATCCCGCCACCTGCTCCGATATACAGGACAAGCGGAGAGTAGTAGTAGATGTTGTACCTTGCTTCTCCTGTCAACTCGAAAACGGATACACTGTTTATAGTCCCCTGCACATATGGGTCATAAGATGTTCCGATAAGCGTGGTATCGATATCCTTTTTATATGAGTATTTCGGGTGTGCGCTTCCAAAGTAGACAGATGAGCAAGCCCAGAGTGGTCCAAAGAACCTCCCGCCGGAGAGTGCGACCCCCGATGCGGATTTCATAACCTTTTTCACCGATAGCTGCTCCGTGGGGGTAAAGACCAGTGTATTGCCCCCCGTGTCCACAACCACAGGCTCAGGAACCTCTATTTCCTCTTTCACCTTGAACTCGAGTTCGGTATTTCCCGGTGTCCAGAAACGCAGCCCACCGCCCAGAATAGTGGGACGCTCTTTCCAGAAGCGGTTTCTCTCTTCGAGCCGCCTTTTCTTCTCATCCACCAAAAGCGCTCGTTTCTGCTCCTCTCGTTCCCTCTTCCTCGCTGACGCCTTTATCTCCTCCTCCAGAAGCCTTAGGCTTTTTATCGCAGCGTCGGCATCGGTTATGTATGTCCCACCCGGATTTTTCTCCTTATATTCCTCAAGATACTGTATCGCCTTCTCCGCCACATCTTCTCTCAAGAGAGTATCTGCTTTCTCCTTGTAAAGCATCCCGAGGTTGAAGAGATACCTCGGCTCGAGCAGAACAAGCTTTTCCCAGACAGCAGGATACTCATAATGCAGCTCGAGTGCTTTCTCGTAGTAATAGATAGTGGAATCGGTTTCCCCTTTCGCAACGAAAAATTCCCCGATGGCATATTTAACAAAGGCAGAAGTTGGCTTCAGCTTCTCGAGACGGGAAAGTGTCCCCCTCGCCTTTTCCCAATCACCAGCCTCCTGATACCGAAGGGCAAGGTTATAGAGGATAGTCGGATCATCGGGAGAATAGACGAGACTCGATTCAAGCTCGAGCAATGTCCCGTCTATCTTTGGTATCTCCTCCACCGCCTCGAAATAATCCTGTGCAAAAGATGCTGTTGCAAAAAGAAGAAGAATGATAACCGCTATACCCCTCATACAATTCCTCAAATAAGTAGGCTTTTTAAGGTCTGAAAAAATAAAGCAAAAAAACAGACTTGTCAACAGGTTTCTTTTAGCTCAGCGGATAAGCACAGCCTCAGAAGTCGCTGAAAACCCTCTCCATTTTGCCTGTATAATATAAACCCCCGACGGGTTCCCTTTTGCATCCCAGATGAGCTTCTCTATCCTGTCGAACTGTGCTACCCTCTCCCCTGCTATGTTGTATATATCGACATCGGCAGGATGCGAGAGTTCTACCATCAGTTTCTCATTGAACGGGTTCGGGAATATATTGATGCTTATATTTTCAGGCAAGGACGGTGCATCTTCCACTTCCGTTATCCCTATATGTTCAAGGACTGTTCGGAAGAGAGTCATAGCTGCTGTCGTATCCGTTATATCCTCGAGCCCGAAGTTAAACAGGATTGAGTGGAACCAGAAATTTTCTACCTCGACAGCGGCGGGGTGCTCCTCGGGGTCATTGTATCTGAGGATTACCCTCGCATCAGGCGCCGTTGCATCCCAGAAACCGAGAGCCGTATTGTCGAACGGAAAGGATATTCCTGACAACTCGGGTATCTCGTCCGTTCCGATAATCTCGGTCGCATCTATATCCTCCCGAACGAAGTTCCCGGCAAGCTCATCGAACAGGTCATCATCGCCGACATCGACCCCCAGTCCCGAGCCAAACAAAAGCAGTTTTCTCCCTTCATAGAGAAAGTTGTTCAATCTTATCATATCTGTCGAGCGCAGCGATGCTACCGTGTCATAGGCGCAGAACCAGACAATCCCATCGAAGTCCCGGAAATCGGGATAGAGAAGTGCACCGTACCAGAACACATCCCAGGTAGCGAACAGATTTTCCAGTTCCTCCATTGGCTCGATATACAGTGGCTCGAACCTCTCGCCCGTGTCATCATCGACTATCAGATATTCCGGCTCGTTCAGGAGTGCAAAAGGCAGGATATAGAACTGTGTTGTGTCCCTAACAGGCGATACACGAACTGTTATGTTTCCCTCCCCCTTTGTCTCGCCAATATCCACCACAAATCTAACGAGCGCCGTATCTGCCGACGATATGGAAACACTAAACGAGAACTCATCGTGCTCGAGGACAGCTATATCCCAGTCCCCGGGTATGTCTGGCTCGAGCGAGAAGTGGAAATTGCCGGTCTCCTCGCCATAGTTGTAAATGTAGACAGATAATGTCTCTGCTTCATGCAGATGAACAAATTCCGCCCTTATGGGTGTGGACACCCAAAACGATGGTGAAAGATGCACCGGCTCCTTTGCCGCCTGAATTACCTCTCCTGTCTCCGCATCCTCGATGAAGACAACGACTCTTAGATTCTCCTCTCGCCAGCCATCCTCGACCGTGAATGGATAGACAAAATCCCTCTCGCCCGAGAGGGTAACAGGCTCACCCGAGACAGGCGTAAGGAACTTTCTGAAGACGCAGGACAAACGGTAGCTCCCGTAGATGATATTCGATTCGGTGAGGACGACAAAGAGCCTATACTCACCTGTCAGTGGCTCCTCGCATCTTACGGTGAACGAGGCAGTTCCCTCGGAGAACTCTGTTATCTCGATTTCAACAGGGGTCGTCTCCCCGAGATGCGACAAGATAATCTCTGTAGCCTCCGACTCGTCAAGGGGCAGGGCTTCTCCATTGAGGAGTGCAGACGGCGGAGATGCTCCTCTATGGAACGCCCTATCATCCACCTCCGATGGGTTTGCAAGATAATACGGGTCGCTTCTAATAGACGGGTCATAGTGATACTGAATGACAGCAACATCTTCGGGGAATGCTCTTCCTGCCCGTGCTGCCTCCTGCGATGCGGAGAAGCAGCAACCGCAACTGAGCCGTGTGAACAGCTCCATAAGATGCATCCTGTCGGCAGGGAAAACAGACACTGCAAAAGCGAGAACAAAAATCATCGATATGATAACTCTCCTCATATCACTGCTCCTTTGCTTTACAGGTTAAATTTTAACAAATAATACTGGAAAAGTCAAGCCCAAACGGAATATCTTGACTAATCGGGTAGTTTTAATAGATTGTTTTCCTGTGAATCTCGCAGAATTTTATAACAGGCTTGCCGAATGCTATCCCGAGGAGGATTTCGTCTATCGGACTCCATCCGGCAGGCTCCGGGTGAATTTTATCTGGAGGATGTTGCATCGGTTTCCCAACGGGGTTCTACTCGATGTTGGCTGCAACAGGGGGTATCTTTCCAGCGGATACAAGATGGGAAGGATTGTTGGAGTCGATATTGCACTTCCTGCCCTTCAGATTGCAAAAAGCCGATACCCCGATAATCTTTACATTCAGGGCGATATGGAGCGACTCGATTTTCTGCGGGACAGCTCGGTCAAAAACATCCTCTGCTCGGAGTCCATCGAGCATATAGAAGATGCAGAGGGTGTCGTTCGCTCTTTTTTTCGGATCATAAAGCCCGGCGGCTATCTTCTCATCACCTGTCCGAACTACGGCAGGATAAAGCCCCAATACCTCTCCGACGATATCCCTGAAAGCTTCGGCGTGGCATCCCCAGAAGGATATATCCACACCGCATACAGACCGTCCGAGCTCGCCGGTATGGCGGTGGAGGCTGGCTTTGAGTTGCTGGAATCGGGCACATTCGAGAAAGAAACGCGCTTCTGGCAGGCAGCCCTCAGTATAATATTCGAACGGCTATGGCACAACAGGTCCCGTTATATGAGGCGGGCTTTTTTCAGGATGATGATTATATCGCTGAATGTTTTCTATAGCCTCATCCACCTCCTCCAGATAGATTATCTTATGCGGGCATTTCTTCGGCGTGGTCCGAGGAGCTATCTTCTTGCAAGGAAACCTGAATGAAGAGTATTGTTCATCTCGCGACGGTGAACTTCGCCGGACTCCCCTCGCTTCTCGTAGAAACGGAAAGGCGTCTCGGGTATCGCTCGCAGCTTGTAACCCGACACACACTTCCCAACTTCCCCGGCGAGGATATAGCCCTCTCTCTTCCACTGATAGACGATGCCCTTGCAAAAGCAGGCAAGAGGCTGTTCCCGCGGATGACCGTTCGTGTGGATAACCTCCGTCGAGAGGGTATAGAGCGGTTCTGGAAACCTGCGACACCGATGCACAAGCTCTTCTTCTCTCTCCGGGACAAGCTCTGGGAAAAACTCCTTTCTTCATCGATTGCTTTAGACATTGTGAGGAATGCCGATATAATATTCTTGGATGGTGGAGAGGGATTTCTGCGTTCGGGGAGGATTTTGCAATCGGTTGACCTCTCCGGCAAGAAGCTCGCTGCGGTTTATTACGGAGTTGACCTCAGATGGGTCGGGCTTATGCCGTATATAAAGGAGATGGTGAACAGAATCTATGGATTCGAGTTCGACCATATATACTACTGCAATGGGCTCGAACATCTCCCGTTTCCGTTCGATGCGAGTAGATTCCGTATGAAGGAGAAGTTCTGGTGTGGGAACGGTTTGCTTCGTGTTGGACATAGCCCTACCGACAGGGCTGCCAAAGGAACGGAGAGGATACTGTTAGCACTTCGGGAGGCGAAAAAACATTATCCTGTGGAGATTGTATTGATAGAGGGAATTCCATACAGGGAGGCTATCGAGCGAAAATCGACCTGCGATATATTCGTTGACCAGCTCGGTGAGCTGGGATACGGAATATCGGCACTCGAGGCTCTATCTATGGGGATACCGACTCTTGTCGAGCTAAAACCCGACTACGAGCACCTACTCGGAGAGCATCCATTCATAACCATAAATGAGGAGAATATCGTGGACAGGATAGCAGAGTTCTTCGAGCATCCCGAGATGATGCCCGGTGTCGCTGAAAATGGACGCAAATGGGTCGAAAGTTATCACAACCCAGTATCCGTTGTCAGAAGAATGCTCGAGGGACTGGGCGAATGGAAGGAAAAATGAGATTAATCATAACAGTTGCAGTTATACTTCTCCTTGCCTGCTATCTGTATGCGTCGGAGATGAAATACTCCATCGAGTTTTCCCCTGATGATATTTCCTTCAACTACACGGAATCTGGGATTGCTGTCGGTATGAAAGATTGCCAAATTTCCGGGGAAGTCGGCGCACCCTCACTACCTGCAAGGAGTATCAACCTGATAGCACCTCCTCAGTCCCTTCTGGGAATAGAATACACTGTTCTGTCTGACACCCTCGCAGGCTCTTTCGATGTTGCCCCGATAGGAGACCTTCGACCGGATATGAGCGTCTGGGAACTACCGAAGGCAATGTATAAAAATGATTTCTATCCCGACACAGTCGTGAGAATTGTGGGCTCGGGCTATCTCTCCGGAAACCACATTGTCTCTCTCGTCCTTTACCCTATCTCCTATCTCCCGGGCACAGGGAGGCTCATCCTCAACAGCAAAATTGATATTACACTCCATTTTGGACAAGAAGAGCAGGTTTTTATCCCCGATGTTATGACCCCTTTCTCTGCTCACCTCAGGGAGAAACTTCTCCGGTCTCTCGTGGACAATCCGGAGGAGATTCCGAGATTTTCTATCCCCTATGACATTCGGGAGTATACGCGGGTTATCTCCGGTCGACAGGAGAGTTTTCCGCCGACGCCGGGCGATGACCCGGTCGACCTCGTGATACTGACAACAGACAGCCTGGCACCTGTTTTCTCGCAGTTCGACGGGCTAAGATACGGCGTATTCTCACGCACCATAACGGTGGAGGAAATAGATGAGAACTACTTCGGTCTGGACCTCCCCGAGAAGATAAGGAGATTTATGCAGGATGCCTACCGAGTATGGGGCGTATCCTGTCTTTTCATAGGTGGCGACCCTCTCTTTGTGCCGATGAGGTATGGTTATGCGAGGGATGCTGTCTCCTCCTATGTCGATGTTCCCACAGACCTTTACTATGCCTGCCTCGATGGTAACTGGAACTCGAATGCCGACTATCATTTCGGTGAATCGCTCGATGATGACTCTTACCCGGAACTCTCTGTGGGGCGAGTCTCAGCCAAGGATATCACAGAGGCAGCGGTTTATCTCGCCAAGTACAGAACATTCTCCCTCGAGGGTGGGGTTTTCCCCGACTCCTCTGAGCATTTCTACACCGATTGGCTCCTTGCCGGTGCTTCTCTCTCCAACGGCTGCACGGACTGCATTGGAGCTTACTTCCTCGATTCTATGGTTATAACATCACCCCCTCCCGAGGATATAAGGTTCACGAGGCTATACTCCCGCCCGGAGGAATGCACAAGCTCCGAGGCAGACGAACTCAACTATCTGAACTTCGACAGGGAACTGAACACAGGGCATGAGATTGTCTTCCACATCGGCCATTCCTCACAGTATTTCATAGGAACAGGCTTTAAATGCGGTGGAGGTGGATTCTTCTCCTCCGACTTCGACACGCTGACAAACTCCCCCTTCTACCCGGTTCTTGTCTCCTTTTCCTGCACGGTGAACGCTGTCGACTTCGATTGCATCTCCGAGCACTGGCTATTTGCGCCTGCCGGTGGTGGAGTAGCATTTATAGGGAACACCAGAACCGCCTGGACACACCACAAGGGAACGCTGGAAAGGTTCTACCGGATGATAGCCCGAAACAGAATGAGCTGCCTCGGTGATATTATGGGAGGAGTCTATGTCTATGCCGCCGGCTTTGACAGGTATCTGCTATTCATAACACATCTCGAGGGGTATCCCCTGCTCAGGCTCTTCACTGCTCCACCAATCCTCCCTGTGGTCGAGGTTGAGCCCGATACCCTCTCACTCTCCGACACACTCGTAACCATCTCTGTCAGCGATACGGCAGGCAGTCCAATCGATTCGGCAACCGTCTCCTGCTTCACACCGGACGGCAGGAGTGCAATAGGCTTCACAGATGAAACAGGAAGAATCTCTTTTCTGTTTTCTTTCGGCAGATCGGAGACGCTCTTTGTCTGGGTGACAGGTGATAACATTGCCCCTGTGGCAGAGACGGTATTTGTTTCTCCCCCCTCGGCAGCACATCTTGTCATTTACCCCGATACACCTGTGGAGCTCACAGGGGATATCGACTCTGTATATGAACTCGGGGAAAATATTCTGTTCCCCTTCTGGGTCGAGAATGCAGGCAGTGAGGCAGCCGCCGTTACGGTCAGTATCGCCAGCTCACCGTATTTTACTCATACACCTGACGATACCAGTATAGTCGTCCCAGCTATGGACTCTGTCTATCTGGATATATTCTCCCTCCTCCTATCAGATACATTAAAAGGGAGCAGGGTTCTGCCGGTGCTTGTGGAGCTGGCAGGAGAGCACACCACACGGGACACCCTTTATCTCAGGCTCGATACACCCGATATGCAGCCTCTTCGCATCCTCTGGGATGACACAGACGGAGATGGTATGGTCGAGCCGCTCGACGAGGCACAGCTCACGACCGAGATGAAGAACCTCGGAGTTGGCGATTTCCCCGGAGGGCATTTGATATTTCTACCCGGAAGCCTGCTCACCGTGGACAACGATTCTGTGCCTGTGGATGAGGTTTCCCACCTGGAGGAGGTATCCTTCGACTTTGATGTTTCCGTTTCCGCTTCCTATGATGGTGGAGGCGTGCCTTTTTCCCTTTCTCTCGTAGATAGCTTTGGCAACGAGAAGCTTTTCGACTACCTGCTTGTTATCCCGCTACCTCCGGAGACGCTTCTTATGCAGAACGGCGTCGACTGGATAAAGATAAACTGGTCGGCGAGCGATAGCAACGCTTACGCCTTCAACATCTATCGTTCGGAGGAGCTGGACGGTGAGTATGTTCGGATGAACGATTATCCGATAGTCAGGACATCGACCTTCCTCGATTCTCCACTCGAACGTGGCAGCGGGTTCTTTTACAGGGTTAGCTCTCTCAGCCGTGACTTTGTTGAGGGTGCACCCTCCGATGCTATCTTCGCCTGGACATC
>NATO01000016.1 GCA_002085385.1 candidate division Zixibacteria bacterium 4484_93 | reverse complement strand
CGAGGATGTGAAGTCCGAGGTCACAGAATCCATATTAGAGGAGTCTGCCAAGGATATATCCGAGAGAGAGGAGTTAAAAATTATTGGGCAGGCAAAACTCACCGACACACGGGAAGAGGAGAGTGAGACGATATGCACACTGGAAGTAGAGGTCATCCCGAAGGTCGAACTGAAGAAATACACAGGGTTCAATCTCAAGCGAGTGGTGCCCTCTGTATCCGGTGAGGAGATAGAAGCTGCTCTTAACTCGCTTCAGGAACAGCAGGCAGAATTTGTCCCGAAGGAGACTGTCGAGAAGGGGGACTACCTGCTCATCGACTACACAGTCGAGGGTGAGAAGAAGCCGACCGAATACAATCTCGTTATGACAGAGAAGCTTCTCGATACATTCGGTGGACTCCTGGGCGCCCATCCAGGAGAAACACGAAAGCTCGAGGTTCATTTCCCCGAGGAGCTCCAGGGCGAGAAAAAGGGTAAAACTGAACAAGCCGAGATAACGGTGAAAGAGATAAAGAGAAAGGTTCTTCCGAAAGCGAACGATGAGTTTGCCGCAACCATCGGCAACTACAAAACCATCAAGGAGTTAAAAGAAAAGATAAGGGAGTCGATACAGAAGGAGAAAGAGGAAAGTTCTGCTCGTCGGCTTCGTGAGGATGCGGTGGCAGCACTCATCGAAGCTAACCCGTTCGAGCTTCCCCCATCGCTTATCGAGGCGGAGGCGGAGAAAAGAGCCGAAACTATGGTGAAAAGCGGATACATAAAAGAGGAGCAGAAGGAACTCTTCCAGGAACAGTCGAAGGAACATATCGCATCTCGTCTCAAGGGGGACATACTGCTTGCCAGAATCGCCGAGAAGGAGAAAATCGAGCCACCGGAGGACAGGGTAGAGGAGAGGGTCAATCAGCTGGCAAAATCTTACAAAATCGAGCCGAACAAACTATTCGCCGAACTCTCTAAGACAGGGGAATTAGAGCGGATAGAGGAGGATGTCAAACTCGAGGAGGCACTGAATTTTGTAATCGAAAACAGCAATGTCGAGGAGATAACAGAAGAAAAGCCCAAGGAGGAGAAATAATGTATATACCGATAGTGGTTGAGCAGACAGGGAGAGGCGAGCGAGCTTACGACATATATTCCCGCCTCCTGAAGGACAGGATAATCTTTGTCGGGACGGCAGTCGATGACAATGTGGCTAACCTCGTGATGGCTCAGATGCTGTTCCTCGAGGCGGAGGACCCGAACAAGGACATCCACCTTTACATCAACTCACCCGGTGGATATGTGACATCCGGCCTCGCAATATACGATACGATGCAGTTTATAAAGCCTGATGTCGCGACGACCTGCATAGGTCAGGCATCCTCGATGGCGGCAGTCCTTTTAGCAGGCGGAGCACCTGAAAAAAGGGCAGCTCTTCCCAACTCAAGAATTATGATACATCAGCCCTGGGGTGGCGTTCAGGGACAGGTGACAGACATCGAGATACATACGAAAGAGCTCCGAACACTCAAGAGAAACCTCATCAATATCCTGTCGAGGCACACGGGACGCCCACCGAAGGATATAGAGAAAGATACGGAGAGGAACTACTTTATGTCCCCCGAGGAGGCAAAGAGGTACGGGCTAATAGACAAGATTTACTATGTCAAGGAGGCAAGTCGTGAAGCAGGAGAATAAACCAGAGGAGCGTTGCAGTTTCTGCGGACGTAGGGCATCGGAGGTCGACAGGCTCATAGCAGGTCCCGGAGTCTATATCTGCGACCACTGCGTTCGGGTATGTAACACTATGCTCAAGGAGGATGCGCTCAAGCTCGAGCATTTCGCGGACGGCAGACTTCCGACTCCAGAGGAGATAAAACAGTTCCTCGACCTGTATGTCATCGGGCAGGAAGAGGCGAAAAAGACCGTCTCTGTCGCTGTATATAACCATTACAAGAGGATACGCTCGACAGTGCTGTCCGATGATGTCGAACTGGAGAAGAGCAACATTCTGCTCATCGGTCCCACCGGAACAGGAAAGACCCTCATCGCACAGACACTCGCAAGATACCTCTCTGTCCCGTTCGCAATAGGAGATGCAACGAGTCTGACCGAGGCAGGCTATGTCGGCGAGGATGTGGAGAACCTGATTGTGAGGCTGCTTCAGTCGGCAAACTACGATGTCTCCCGCACCGAGGTGGGGATTATCTATATCGACGAGCTCGACAAGGTAACCAGAAAGTCCGAATCTGCCTCAATCACCAGGGATGTCTCTGGCGAGGGTGTTCAGCAAGCACTGTTAAAAATCCTCGAGGGAACGATTTCCAATGTCCCACCACAGGGAGGCAGGAAGCATCCCGAACAGGCTTTCGTCCAGGTGGATACGAAGAACATCCTGTTCATCGCAGGAGGCTCATTCGATGGGATAGAGAAGATTGTAAAGAGAAGGCTATCGAAGAAGGCTATCGGGTTCGAGAGCAAGAAAAGGGATGTGGATAGCCTCTCCACAGGTGAGATACTTAACCTCGTCGAGCCGAGCGACCTCGTAAAATACGGACTCATACCCGAGCTTGTCGGTAGGTTTCCCGTCTGTGTCGGCCTCGACGACCTCGGCAAATCGGCACTTCTCGATATACTCACCGAGCCGAAGAATGCTCTCATCAAACAGTACAAGAGGCTATTCGAGATGGAGGGGGTAGAACTCGAATTCAGCGATGACGCACTGAAAACCATAGTAGAGCAAACACTCGAGAAGAAAACAGGAGCCAGGGGCTTGAGAACCATCCTCGAAATGAGGATGCGGGATGTTATGTTCGAGTTGCCATCACTCGGGAACATCGAGAAGTGTCTCATCACAAAAGATGTCATTCTTGGGAAGGGGAAACCTACTCTCATTACCAGAGAAGAGAAGAAAACTGCCTGATGAGAAAAAAACTGGTTCTTTTTCTTGTTCCCATCGCTGTGCTCATCCTCGACCAGATAACAAAGGCACTCGTTAGAAACTCTATCCCGCCGAATGTCGCCAGGAGGGTTCTGGGGGATTTCTTTTCTATATCCAATGTGAGGAACAAAGGTGGTGCCTTCGGAACACAGCTTGGTGGCAGCTATTTCTACATCGCCGTTTCCATCGCTGCGATTGCCCTGATATTTCTCTACCATATCAAGAACAAAAGGGGCTCCTCCCTCGTCGATATGTCGCTTATGCTTATCCTTGGTGGCGCACTGGGGAACCTGTGCGACAGGATAATCCTCGGCTATGTGACCGACTTCCTCGATTTCGGAATTGGAGAGCTACGCTGGCCCTCATTCAACATAGCCGACTCCGCCATAACAGTTGGTGTAATACTACTTTTGCTGTCGAACATTATCGGGAAAGATGAAAAGGATACAGCTGAAAGTTGCACCTGATATAACGGGGCGGAAGAGGCTCGACATCTTTGTCGTGGAGAGCGGAGTCGGGTTGTCACGCTCGCAGGTCAGGAAACTGATAGGCGAAAAAAGGATATATGTCGAGGGTAAGGGAACAAAACCAGGCTTTATCCTCCACGGTGGTGAGACAGTGATAGTCGAGCTGCCGGATGAGGTCAAGCAGTTCTACAAGCCAGAGAATATACCCATCGATATTGTCTACGAGGACAATTATATTGTCGTGGTGAACAAGCCTGCTGGTATGGTTGTCCATCCTGCCCCTGGTAACCTGACTGGAACACTCGTCAACGCTATGCTATACCACACGCGGCTATCCGATGAGAAAATCTCTGGCAGGCCTGGCGTTCTCCACCGACTCGACAAGGAGACAACAGGGCTTCTGATTATGGCAAAGGACACGAAGGCGCATCTTATCCTTGCGGAGGCAATAAGAAGAAGAGAGGTCAAACGGGAGTATATTGCCATCATCTGGGGAGGTGTGCCGGACAAAGGCGAGATATTTGCCCCGATAGGTCGCGACCCTCACAACCGCCTGAAGATGGCTGTCGTCCCGGATGGAAGAGTGTCCAAAACAGAGTATACGCTCGTCGCACGCTTCAGCTTTTTATCCCTGCTGAGGGTGAAGCTCAAAACAGGAAGAACACACCAGATTCGAGTCCACTTCTCACATATCGGGCACCCTCTCTTCGGAGACCCAGTATACGGCGGCAGGGAAACACACCTCGCAGGGATAATACCAGAGGTAAGAGCGAAGGCAAAAATGCTCCTCTCTCTCATCGAAAGACAGGCACTCCACGCACATAAGCTCAGCTTTTCCCATCCGATAACAAAGGAAAGGCTCGAGTTCCAGGCTCCTCTGCCCGAGGATATAAAATCCGTCATCGATAAACTTATCGAAGAAGAGGGGGGAGGTCAGATAGAACATTCTCTAATATGTTGACTTGTGTGCTTTTGGGGTTATAATGATGAAATAAAGTGAGATGGGGAACAGGATGCCGGGATTCCCGCAAGAGCTTGATGTCCGAAAGAAAAGATGTTCCCTCCCCGGGCGAGGGAAAGGCGGTGGCTTAAGACTGATATATTTGCTGAATAAAGTGCAGAGAGAAAAAATCTGTTTATTCGTTTATTATAAGAAGCTCAAAAACCTAATCTCAGACTACTTAAAGGAGAAGAACTCGTGAGACACCCCTTTACAATCTCTCTTATCGTTTCCTTTCTCGCCTTACCTTTCTGTGTGGGCGCTGGCGAGCTTGCCCGTGTTAAGATGACGACCGATTCACTTCTTATCACGATACCTGTCCATATCAACGGGAAAGGACCGTTCAACTTCATCATCGACACAGGTGCTATGGCATCGGTGCTCGGGAGAAAAACAGCAAACTCCCTCGACATCAAGCTGCAGGATATGCCGCTCCCCGTTGTAACAGGCGGTGTAGGAGATGAGGGAAAGATGGACGAGCTCAAGCTCGCAACAGTCGACAACCTCTCTATCGGGAGGCTTGCAAGGGATACACAGATGTTCATCGTTATGGATATCTCACATCTCGCAGAGGCAACAAAGCTTCCTATCTCCGGTATCATAGGATACGACATCCTTTCGCCCTACCTTGTCACACTCGATTTCAAGGGAAAAGAGGCAATCTTCTCCGAGCCACCGGAGAAACTGAGCGAGGATGCAATTCCATTCGAGCTAAGGCTAAACCATATATATGTCGATTGCGAGATAAACGGTGTGAAAAAGCCGTTCCTCTTCGACACAGGAGCATCGGAAAGTGCCATATCAACAGAGTTCATCGACACATTTGCCCTGAAGGAGAAATTTGAAGAAGCGGAGATAGATACAGCAGTCGGAGCAGAGGGAACGGCAGGTGAAGTCGAGGTTGTGAATCTACCGGAGATAAGCATAGGCGGAAGGATAATACCCGAAGTGAAGCTCGCAGCAATCGACCTATCGAACCTATCCTCTATGCTGGGTGAGCCGATATACGGCGTTATCGGAAACTCGGTTATGAGGCGCTACCGTGTGATATTAGACTATACAAACAGAGCGGTTTATCTCAGATAGCTACTTTCCCTCTTTCTCTATCTGAGCCTCGGCGATTATCTTCTGCATAACATCGGGGGGAGCTTCCTCATAGTGGGAGAACCTCATCTGGAATATTCCCCTTCCCTGTGTCATAGCCCGAAGCGAGATGGAGTATCTATACATCTCTGCGGCAGGGACATAAGCCTTTATCCTCTGGAAAGCTCCGTGCGGCTCCATACCGACTATCTTTCCCCTGCGGCTGGAGAGGTCTCCCATAACATCCCCCATAAACTCATCCGGCACAATAACCGTAACATCGTTTATCGGTTCAAGTATAACAGGGTCCGCCTCCATAAACGCCTTTTTGAACCCCATCGATGCCGCGACCTTGAACGCCACCTCAGATGAATCGACAGGATGATACGAGCCATAGAATAGTGCCACCCTGACATCGACGACCTTGTATCCGGCAAGCACTCCTGCCGCCATCGTCTCACGGACACCCTTCTCGACAGCAGGGATAAATCTGGATGGAACAACACCGCCAACTATCTCATCGAGGAACTCAAAACCTCCTCCCCTTGGCAGTGGCTCAAGCCTCAGATGCACATCACCATACTGCCCGTGCCCACCTGTCTGCTTCTTATATTTGCCCTGAGCCTCAGCCTTTTTCTTGATTGTCTCACGATAGTGTATCCTCGGGCGAGTCAGCTCCACCTCGACACCGAACCGTTCCTTAAGCTTCTGCACGACAGTATCAAGATGTATCTCGCCCTGTCCCTCGATTATCGTCTGCTTGAGCTCAGGGTCGACATGAAAGAGGAATGTAGGGTCCTCATCATGCAGCCTGGAGAGACCCATAGCAACCTTATCCTCCTCACCCTTCTTGGTCGGCTTAATCGCCTCCGTTATAAGCGGTGGTGGAAACTCAATCGCAGGATACACAATCGGAGCCCTCCCATCACAGAGGGTATCACCTGTTACCGTGTTCTTCAGCTTAACAAGCATACCGATATCCCCCGCACAAAGAGACAAAACATCCTCTCTTTTCCTGCCGTTCGCAACGAGTAGCTGTCCGAGCCTCTCGGTAAAGTTCTTGCCCGGGTTAAGGAGGTCGACTCCCGGTGTGAGCCTGCCCGAGATAAGCCTGAATACCGCAATCTCCCCAACATGAGCCTCGGCGAGTGTCTTGAACACAAAAAGCGATGTCGGCTCATCCACAGAAAAATGCCTCTCTGTGTCCAGTTCCTCCACATCAGAGGATGAGCGTCCCCTGACAGCCGGCAGGTCGGAAGGAGCAGGAGCCGCCTCAGAAATAAGCTCCAGCATCTGCGTTACCCCGATGTTTCTCACGGCAGAGCCAGCGAAAACAGGATATATATCCCTGGCCAGTATCGCCTTCTTCAACCCGGAGAGTATCTCCTCATCAGAGAGTTCCATCGTCTCGAGATACTTCTCCAGCAGGAGATCGTCGCTTTCGGCAATCCGCTCCACTATCGTCTCGTGAAGCGACTCAACATCGACAGAATCGGGTATCTCAATCTCCGTCCTCTTACCCTGCTCATCGAAGCTGTAAGCCTTTTTTCTCAGGATATCGACAACGCCCGATAGCCCCTCCCCCTCGTTTATCGGCACAGAAAAGGCAACTGCCTTATCACCAGAGGAGTCCTGTATCGACTTCAGGGCGGATGCAAAATCCGAGTGCTCTTTATCACACTTATTGACGAAAAAGAAGGCAGGAACGCACCTCTGGGTAAGATACTCCCAGATAATCTCCGTCCCGACCTCAACACCTGCCTGAGCAGAAACAGGTAATAGCACCAGGTCGACAGCCCTGAATCCTGCGATAACCTCACCTACAAAATCGGTAAAGCCCGGCGCGTCGACGATGTTTATCTTCTTACCGTTCCAGTCGATATGCATAAAGGAAAGATAGATTGAGTTCCCCCGTTCGATTTCATTCGGGTGATAATCGGATACGGTGTTTCCCTGCTCAACCGAGCCGATACGGGAGATGACCCCAGATGCGTTGAGCATCGCCTCAACAAGAGTCGTCTTACCCGTTCCACTATGGGAAGCAAGCATAACATTCCGAATATCCTCCGTGGCATACTCTTTCAACATCACCCCCTTTTAATCATAATCTCTAATATCAGGAACAAGGTTTCATTTTATCACGAAAACGGGGTTTGTCAAGGCAAAAATCTTG
Source organism: candidate division Zixibacteria bacterium 4484_93 (assembly GCA_002085385.1). Lineage (GTDB taxonomy): Bacteria > UBP14 > UBA6098 > 4484-93 > 4484-93 > 4484-93. Next base: position 5,108 of record NATO01000016.1, on the reverse strand, counting down.
ACTTATTCTTTCTTTTTGATAAATTAAAAGCTCAATAACCGATGAGAATAGAGACGAGTAAGATACCGCGTGGTGAGAGCGATTCGGTCTTTGAGGTCACCCCGGAGGAACTGGAGCTCGATAGAGAGGATGTGAGGATACCCGAGCCGCTCGCTGCTTCTGTTCACTTCTCCCGCCTGGACAGGGAGATAGTTGCACGGGGCAGGCTATCAGGGAAAGTAATCCTTATCTGCTCCCGGTGTCTGAAACCGTTCGAGTATCGGATAGATGAAAGTTTCTCTTTTGTAATCGAGCTTGCCAGCACCGCCCCGTCTGCGGTGCGTCTGGGGGATGAAGATATTGTGCAGGTGTCATCCTACGGTGCCGTTGTGGAGATAAAAAACGAGCTACGCGACCTCGTCATACTCTCTATTCCAATGATGCCTGTATGCAGCAAGGATTGTCGGGGAACAGCTCCCGGAAAGTGGGAAATACATACGGACGAAAGGAGATAACAATGGCTCTTCCGAAGAGAAGACATTCAAAATCGAGGGGGAGAAAAAGAAGAACCCACTGGAAGATAACCGTTCCAACAGTTCAGGAGTGCCCTCATTGTCATCAGCTGAAGCTTGCTCATCGTATTTGCCCCAACTGCGGATACTACAACGGTAGACAGGTGGTAAGCGTTAAAGAAGCTGAGTAATGGACGAGAACATTCGCATTATAGTGGATACATCTGGTGGAGATTTCCCCTGTGATGTGGTGATAAGAGGCTCAATCGATGCTCTACATAGTGTAGAAGGTGTCGATATCCTCTTCACAGGGAACAAGAACAGAATAGAAGATGCCCTTTCTATGCTGGAGCATCCAAAAGAGAGGGTAAGTATCCTTCCTGCCGACGCTGTCTTCCCTATGGCAGAGAAGACAACGAACATTAAGAAGCTACTTTACTCCTCCATCGGGCGTGGGCTCAAGGCTCTGAAGGAGGGCCACGCCGACGGCTTCTGCTCTATGGGAAATACTGCCGCAGTCGTCTCTGGCGCCGTAACAACTCTGGGAAGACTACCTGGTGTGGTAAGGCCCGCTCTTCTGACGCATCTACCGAGCAAGGAAGGAGATGTCATCTTCCTCGATGCCGGCGCAACGGTGGATGCCCGGCCAGAGGCTCTGGCACAGTTTGCCCTTATAGGCTCCGGTTATGCTGAAGAGATACTAAACATAAAAAATCCAAGGGTTGCCCTCCTGTCTATCGGTGAGGAGAAGACAAAAGGAAATACCGCCACAAAGGCTGCACACCAGATTATAAGCAGGATTCCGGAGATAAATTTTATCGGGAACATAGAGGGAAACCACATTCTCACTGGGGGAGCTGATGTTATCGTCTGTGATGGGTTTGTTGGGAACATTCTTCTAAAGTTCACAGAGAGCATCTTCGAGGTTATCAAGTCCCTCTATAAGAGGGAGGGTGACAATATGAACAATCTCGAGAGGATAAAAAACCGCTTTGACTACTCCGAGCGGGGCGGAGCACCACTTCTCGGTGTCGATGGTGTCGTTGTTGTCGGGCACGGACGCTCGGATGCAAAGGCGGTGAAGAACGCTGTGCTCCTGACACTCAAGATGGTAAGGCACAGGATAATCAGAAGGATAGGTGAAATCAGATGGCACATTCATACATAAAAGGGCTCGGTGCCTATGTCCCCGATGGGGTCTTGAGCAATGCCGACCTCGAGAAGATTGTCGAGACCTCCGATAAGTGGATAACTACTCGCTCGGGGATTAAGACACGGCACATATCGGATGAAAACACACCATCATCCGAGCTTGCTACAGAGGCAGCAAAGATTGCCCTCGATAATGCGGGTATGGAAGCATCCGAGCTCGACCTCGTTCTGCTCGGAACAGTCTGCCCCGATATGCTTTTCCCTTCCACTGCTTGCCTGGTGGCTCATAAACTGGGGACAGACGGTATCCCCGCTTTCGATTTCTCCGCAGGCTGCACAGGTTTTATCTACGGGCTCGCAATCGCCGACTCGTTCATCAAATCGGGCTTCTACAAAAATATCCTCGTCATCGGTGTCGAGGAGCTGAGCAAGCTGATGAACTGGAACGACCGTGGAACCTGTGTCCTTTTCGGTGATGGCGCAGGGGCTGCCATCGTCTCCCCAACCGATGATAGCAAAAAGGGGATTTTAGACTGGACGCTTTCCGCCAACGGTTTCTACGGCGATTTCATCCGTATGCCAGCAGGTGGTTCTATGCTCCCTGCAAGCAAAAAAACGGTCAGGGAGAACCTGCACACAGTATTTATGAAGGGGAATGAGGTGTTCAAGCTGGCCATCAGATTGATGACCGACGCAGGGAAGACTGTGCTTGAAAGGTCGGGGGTCTCTCCACAGGAGGTCGCATGGCTTGTTCCTCATCAGGCGAACATCCGCATTATGGAGGCGGTTGCATCACGGCTTGGAATACCAAAAGAGAGAGTGGTAATCACGATAGACAAATACGGCAACACCTCGGCAGCCTCCATCCCGATGGCTATGTACGATGCAAGGGATAGATTCTCACAGGGGGACTATATTCTTCTTGTCGCCTTCGGCTCGGGCTTCACCTGGGGCTCCGTCCTTCTGAGGTGGTGATGAAAAGGCTAAATATCCTAGTTATCTGCGGCGGGACGAGTCCAGAGGCGGATGTCTCCCGACAGACAGGCAAGGCTCTCTTCGACTCCTGCAAAAGGCTCGGACATAATGCCACACTCCTGGACATACCGGAGATAGAGTTTATGAAAACTCCCGATATGCTCGAAAGGTTCGACCTCGTTGTTGTCGGATACCACGGAACGCTCGGCGAAGACGGACACATTCAGGCTTATCTCGAGACAGTTGGCATCCCGTTCACAGGCTCAGGGATGATGGCAAGCAGCATCTGTATGAACAAGGAGCTAACCAAGCGGATACTCGAGGACATCGGCATACCAACACCTCCCTGGTCTATAATCGGGATAAACGATAACAGAACGGTGATAGGCGAGAAAATATCACATCTTCACTATCCACTCTTCGTCAAGCCAAACTCTCAGGGTTCCACCATCGGAGGGAGCTTCGTCGAGAACAGTTCTTCCCTTCTGGACGCACTCCATCTTGCCTTCCAGTATAGCAGAAAGGCTATCGTCGAGGAATACATATCCGGCAGGGAGCTGGCTGTTGGCATCGTTGGGGAAACTGTCCTGCCACCGCTGGAGATTGTTCCAAAAGGAGGATTATACGACTACAAGCATAAATACCAGGACGGCTTGACAGAATATATCGTCCCGGCGAACATCCCGGAATTGGTAGCAGCCTCGCTTAAGAGAGACAGCTGGCGAGCCTTCACAGCAATCGGCTGCAGCGGATACGCCAGAGCAGACATAAGATACGATGGAAAGAGATACTATTTCCTCGAGATAAACAACCTCCCGGGGATGACATCCCATTCTCTCGTGCCGAAGGCTGCCGCTGCTATCGGAATGGGTTTCGATAACATTGCAGAAAAGATTATAGATGAGGCAATCAATCCAAGGAGGAGATATGTTCAATAAGGCAATCTTGATTGGCAGGCTCGGCAAGGACCCGGAGCAGCGCTTTACACCGTCGGGTCTTCCCATCACCACATTCAGCCTCGCCACCAACTATGTCCGCCGGGACAAAGAGGGCAACAGCATTCAGGAGACAGACTGGCATAACATCGTATTCATCGGGAGGCAGGCTGAGGTGGCAAAGGACTACCTGCACAAGGGAAGCCTCGTTCTCGTGGAGGGGAGAATCAGGACAAACACCTGGGAGGATTCAAACGGTGTGCGGCACTACCGGACGGAGATAGTTGGTTTTCCCTACGGTCTGAAAATGCTGGACAAGAAACCTACAGTGGAACCTCAGGAAAGCTCAGAGGAAACTCCTCCCTCCGGCTCAACAGAGGACGACATCCCCTTCTAAGCTCATCCGTTGTTCACAATAAGAGAGAATATCTCCCGTGGGAGATGTTTCTGCAGGAATTCTCTGAGGTGGGTCATTACCTCCGCCGCTGTCTTTAACCCGACCGCTTGCTCGGCTATTATCGAGCAGTCCCGAAACGAGAGTGAGCGCATAACCGCCTTAATAAGCGGCAGCTTCCTCGGCGGCATAGAAAGTTCGTCGACACCGAGCCCCAGAAGCAGTGGTGTTGCCCAGGGGTCACCTGCCGTTTCTCCGCAGACACCGACCCATATCTTGTTCCTGTGGGCGCCTGAAACAGTTTCCTGAATGAGTCTCAAGACAGCAGGATGAAACGGCTGATAAAGCCTCGACACCTTCCCGTTACCCCTATCGACAGCGAGCGTATACTGGGTAAGGTCATTTGTCCCGATACTGAAGAAATCGACCTCCTCTGCAAAATCCCTCGCCCTTATCGCAACAGAGGGAACCTCGACCATTATCCCGAACTGGATACCCTCATCATACGGGACACCCTCATCGGTAAGCTCCTGCTTTGCCTCCTCAAAAAGCTCCTTTGCCCTCTTGAGTTCATCGATATCGGATATCATAGGAACCATCACCTTGATGTTCCTAGTAGAATGCGATGCGGCAAGTATCGCCCTCATCTGGGTCAAGAAAAGCGTCGGGACATCGAGCCCTATTCTTATCGCTCGCCAGCCCAGAAACGGGTTCGCCTCGAGCGGGAAGCTTATTCCAGGGACAACCTTATCACCACCAAAATCGAAACTCCTTATGATGACAGAGTTAGGGTATACTTCCCTTGCAACAAATGAGTAAATCTCCCTCTGCTCCTCCTCTGTCGGTAGCGAACTGCGGCTGATATACAGTACCTCTGTGCGGAAAAGCCCGACCCCCTCGGCGTTAAACTTCTTGACTAAGTCGATTTCCTCCGGTATCTCGATGTTGGCGGAGGCGGTTATCTGCTGACCATCCTTCATTTGAGCAGGGAGTGGGATATATGATAGCAGTATCTCCTCGTGAAGCTCGGTCTCCTGCTGGATTTTACGGAACCGCTCTATTACCTCGTCAGGCGGGTTCACATAAACCATACCATGCTTGCCATCGAGTATGAGGATATCCCCCGTGTTGACCTCGGAAACAGCATCCTGGACACTCACA